>CAIPBN010000800.1 GCA_903863315.1 uncultured Verrucomicrobiota bacterium
AGCTTCAGGCTGAAGCCGAGGCGCGGGAGTTTGCCTTTCGACAGGAGCAGTTGCGCTCCACCGGGCGGTTGGCAGCGGAGATCGCGCACCAGTTGAAGAACCCCTTGGCCATCATCAACAACGCCGCGTTCAGCCTGCAAAAATCCCTCAAAGAGGCCAAGCCCGCGCAGCTCCAACAAGTGGAGATGATTCGCGAGGAAGTTGGGCGATCGGATCGCATCCTGACCCAGCTCATGGGCTACGCCCAACTGGCGGAAGGACGGGTGGAGCGGCTGCAAATCAGGGAGGAAATCCAACGTGCGCTGGATCGCGTTTTCCCGACCGCACTTGTCCACGAGGTGAAGATCGAGGTGAACTGCCCCGATGGGCTGCCCCCCCTGCTCATGCAACGGGCGCATCTGGGCGAGGTTTTGGGCAACCTTCTCACCAACGCCCGGGATGCCATGCATGGTAAGGGACACATCCGGATCGCGGCCAAGGCAGCCCCTCAAGGTGCCGTCGAAATCACCATTACCGACGACGGACCAGGCATCCCCGCGCACCAGCAGGAGCACATCTTTGAACCCTACTTCTCCACCAAGGAGAAAGGCACCGGCCTGGGGCTGGCCATCGTCCGGCACAACACGGAGATTTACGGTGGCCGGGTTGAACTCGAATCCACGCTTGGAAAGGGCTGCTCATTCCGGCTACGGTTCCCTGCGAAATCAACCATGACCGCGCCCGCATGAGCCAGCCACTGCCCCCCATCCTGTTGGTGGATGATGAAAAGAACATGCGGTTGTCCGTGTCCACCATGCTGGCGGACGAGGGCTATCAGTCCGAGCCCGTGGAATCAGCCGAGCAGGCGGAGCAACTGCTCGACAAGCGTCCCTTTCTCATGCTCATCACAGACGCCCATCTGGGCGGACTGAGCGGGTATGAATTGCTCGCCCGGGTAAAGAAGCGCAGGCCGGATCTGCCCATGCTGATGATCACCGCCTATGCAACGCCCAAGCTGGCGGCCGAGGCGATCAAGGCCGGGGCCACCGACTATCTGCCCAAGCCCTTTGCCCCGGAAGAGCTGATCCTGCACGTCAACCGCTGCGCGGAGCGCTATCGGCTGCTGTCCGAGAACGCCGCCCTGCTGGAGCGGGTGATTGAAGGTTATCGTCTTGAGAGCATCATCGGCGAATCCGAGCGGATGCAGGAGCTGCGCGCGCTGATCAAGACCGTCGCCCCCACCCACGCCACGGTCCTCATTCTTGGGGAAAGCGGCACCGGCAAGGAGCTGGTCGCCGGCGCACTTCACAGCCTGAGCGCCCGCGCGAAAAAGCCCTACGTCCGGATCAACTGCGCGGCCATTCCAGAAACCCTTTTGGAGAGCGAGCTGTTCGGCCACGAGAAAGGGGCCTTCACCGGAGCCCTCAAACAAAAACTGGGGCGGGTCGAAGAAGCTGACGGGGGCACGATTTTCCTCGATGAAATTGGGGACATGAGCCGCTCGCTCCAGGCCAAGCTGCTGCGCTTTTTGGAGGATGGGTCTTTCACCCGGGTGGGCGGCAACGATGAACTGAAAGTCAACGTCCGGCTGCTGGCCGCCACCAACCGCGACATCATCCAGGCAATCCACGAAAATCAGTTCCGCGAAGATCTTTACCACCGGCTCAACGTCGTCCAGTTCCGGCCGCCGCCCTTGCGCGAGCGTGGCCAGGATGTCTGCCTGCTGGCGGAGCATTTTCTCCGGCATTTTTGCGGCACCCTCGCCAAGCCGGTCATGACGCTCTCCAAACCTGCCACCGCCAAGTTGCTGGCCCACCACTGGCCGGGAAACGTCCGCGAGCTGCGCAACGTCATCGAACGCGCGGTGATTCTGTCCCCCGGCCCCCAGGTGATGCCCGCCCATTTCCCGGACTTTGAGCTCGAAACCCGCCTTCGCAAAGGCGACGGAGCCGCCGCCGCACCCACCGCTGACTCGCTCGATGAGGCACTCGCCCATTTTGAGAAGCAGCTCATCATGAGCGCACTGGAGCGGAATAATTTCAGCATCAACAAAACGGCGGAGCGCCTCAAGGTGACACGCCATGCGCTACGCTACCGTATGCAGCGCCTCGACATCAGCACGGATAGCAGTCCTGATGGCGAAGCTGATGTGCCGGGAAAATGAGCGCCTTGAAATTCCAGTTCCCCGCCATTCTGGCGGTTGATCCGCTGCCCGTGGAGCTAACCGCACCGGGCGGCATGCCCGTTGGACTGGGACAGGATTCGCAGGTCACACCGCTGCTCATCACTGCGGTGCTGCTGACTCTGCCGCTCGGGCTCTGGCTTTCCCAGCGCGCTCACACGCGCCGCAAACGCAAGCCCCACCGGCCGCGCAATCCCTCGCTGGCGGAAACTGGCGGCCTCCCTCCGCCCCGATCCCCGGAACCGCCCACCGCTCCATGACCCCGCCGCCTGTCAGCGAACAGATCACGCAGCGCAGCGCTTCGAACCTCGCGCTCGCCTTCATCATGCTGCCCAAGGAAAAGCGCGCCGGCATGTCCGCGCTCTATGCCTTCTGCCGGGAGGTGGATGATGTGGCCGATGAGGAAAGCGTGCCCGTGCCGGAACGCCGTCAGCGGCTGGGGCAATGGCGGGAGGACATCCGCCTTGCCTGCGCGGGCGGCCAGCCGCAGTTCCCGGTCAATCGCGAACTCCAGCCCTTCGTCGCCCGCCATCACCTGCCCTTCGATCTGTTTGACGATCTCATCCGTGGCGTGGAAATGGACCTCGACATCACTCGCTACGAGACTTGGGCGCACCTTGAGGAATACTGCTACCGCGTGGCCTCCGTGGTCGGGCTCTTGAGCATCGAAATCTTTGGCCACCAAAGCCCCGCCTGCCAGACCTACGCCGTGCACCTGGGCAAGGCCCTGCAGCTCACCAACATCCTGCGCGACGTGGGCAACGACGCCGCCCGCGGCCGCATCTACCTTCCGCTGGCGGAGCTGGCGCGTCACCAGGTGAGCGAGGAGGACATCCTGCACGGGCGGTTCACCCCGCGCTTCCGCCGGCTGGCGCAAACCACCGCCGCGCGCGCCAGGCACCATTACGCCCTCGCCCGGGCTTCCCTTCCGGCCGAGGACCGTCAGGCCATGGTGGCGGCGGAGCTGATGGGCGCGGTTTACTGGCGCCTCCTGCGCAAGCTCGAGCAGGCTGACTTCCCCGTGCTGGCACCCCAGCCAGCCAAGCTGCACAAGTTGCAAAAAATCGGCCTCATCCTGCGCACCTGGTATCGCTCCGCCACCGGCGCACTGACTCCGAACTATGGTGTCTGATCCGGCATCGCCTCCCGGTCGCACTCCCCATCGCGCTCCCCACGGCGTGTCGGACCTGCCGCCTCGATCAACCTCGGCAACCGGCAATCTCGCACCAGCCGGTGACCCAGTCGGCTTCACTCCCAAACGCCGCCGTTCGGCACATGCCAGCCCCGTGGGCAACGATGTCCCAAGCATCCGCCAGGAGCAGGCCCGGCTCACTGCGCCGCCCATCAAAAAAAGCCAGCCAACCAGCAGCAAGACGCGTCGGCTCATAGTGAATGCAGACGACTTCGGCCGTTCTCCCGCCATCAACCAGGCGGTCATTCGCGCGCACCGCGAGGGCATCCTCACCACGGCCAGCCTGATGGTGAATGGCGCGGCCTTCGAAGAAGCGGTCGAACTTGCCCGCGAGAACCCTTCTTTGGGCGTCGGCCTGCATCTCACCCTCATCTGTGGCAAGGCCACCAGCAGTCAGTTGGAAATTCCCGACCTCGTGAATCTCCGGGGTGACTTCAGCAACTCGCCGGTGATCAGCGGCACCCGTTACTTCTTCAGCAAGACACTGCGATTGCAACTAGCCCGCGAGATCGGCGCGCAGTTCGCCAAGTTCAAGCGCACCGGATTGCTGCTGGACCATGTGAATGGGCACCTGAACATGCACCTGCACCCCACCGTGTTTGAAATCCTCGCCTCGCGGTGCCTGGAGTGGAACATCCGCCATCTGCGCATCACCGACGATCCCTTCACTCTAAACGCACGGCTGGCCGGCGGTCGCTGGCTCTATCGCCTGAGCCACGCCTTCATCTTCCACCACCTTGCCCGACGCGCGCGGCGGAGGCTGGTGGGCAGCGGAATCAAGTTCACCTCCAACGTCTTTGGCCTGCTGCAGAATGCGCAGGTCGATGAGCGCTACATCCTCAAGCTCCTGCCCGAGCTGCCTCCTGGCGATTCCGAGCTCTACTCGCATCCGTCGCTGGATGAGTTTCCCCACGAGTTCACCGCCCTGGTCAGCCCCCGCGTGCGCGCGAAAGCCGACGACCTTGGCATCCAGTTTCTCCGCTACCAAGATCTGTAATCCCGCTCGCCATGACTCGCATTCTCGCCATCCTCATCGCCGGCCTCATCTGCGAGGCCATCGGCGTCGTGTTCCTGAGCAAGGGCCTCAAACAGGTCGGTGAAGTGAAGCAAATCACTGCGGTCGAAATATGGCGCGTGGTCAAGGCCGGCATCGCCAACCCGAACATCCTGCTCGGAGTGGCCTTGGAAACCGTCTTCTTCATCGCCCTCCTCGTGCTGCTCTCCCGCAGCGACGTAAGCTTCATCTGGCCGTTGACCGCGATGGGCTTCGTGCTCACCACGCTCACCGCCAAGTTCCTGCTGCAGGAGGACATCCCGCCCATGCGCTGGCTGGGCGTGCTGCTGATCATGCTCGGCGCAGGCATCATCACCTGGACGGAGAAGGTGAAGGAACGGCAGGCCAAGACTCCCCCCCCCGCCCTGAACGAAGCGCCTCGCTGAACTTCGTGCTTCGCTGTGGCACCCAATCGCAGGCGTGTCGCCGCAGGAGGCCACAGAATCAATCTGGCCAATCTCTTCGATTCCTCTCTCCACAGCACGGAATGTCATTGCCCCATCCCTGCCTGCGCGGCATAAACCCGCGCCATGAGCACTGCCTGTTTGCGCCTGATGGTTGCCGGCTGTGGGTTGATGGCCAGCCTGCTGGGGACGAGTGCCGCTGAATTGCTGGCCCCGGGGCACCGGCCGCTGTCGCCCAGCGTCCACGCGCTCGTCGGCGCGCAGGTGCACATCAATCCCAGCAACGTCCTGGACCATGCCACGGTCGTCATCCGGGACGGCCTCATTGCCGCCGTCGGACGCGACGTGCAGGCACCCGCCGACGCGCGGATTTGGGACGCCAAAGGCCAGGTCATCTACGCCGGGTTCATCGATCCTTACCTGAGCCTCGCAGGCACCAATCCGCCGGTCTCCACCACGCATGTGGATCCGATTGGCGGGCTGGCCAGCGGCATTGATTTCGCCGGGGCGGAAAGCCAGGAGAAGGCGCGGTTGCAACCGGGGGCGGGTTACGAAGTCACCAGCGTTGTGCCGCAGGCGCGCGTCGTCACCGGCTACGTCCCCGCTGGCAAGACGCTGGAAGGATTGCGCGAACTGGGTTTCACCGCCGGGAACGCGGTGCCCAACAAGGGGATTCTCCGTGGCACGAGCGCCTTTGTGCAACTGGGCGATGCGCCCGCCAACGAAGCCATCCTCCGCGCGGACACGCACCAGCACATCGCCTTTGAAACGCAAGAGGTTTATCCCAAGTCGCTCATGGGCGTGCTCGCCGTGGTGCGACAGACTTTTGCGGACGCGCGCCATTACCTCCTGGATCACGCGGACTACCGTGCGAAGCCCACCGCGCGCAAACGCCCGGACCACAATCCCGCCCTGAAAGCGCTCCTGCCGACCATCAACCAACAAGCGACCGTGGTCTTCGAACCGGGCAGCGTGCTGATGGTGGACCGCGCGGCCCGGCTGGCCCGCGAACTGGGCTGCCAGTTCGCCGTGGTCGCCAGCGGTCACGAGTGGCGGCGGCCGGACTTGATGCGGAGCGTGGGCGCGCCGTTCATCGTGGGCGTGAACTTCCCTTCCGCGCCAAAACTGCCGGAGGAGGACGACTGGCTGGATGTCTCGCTCGACCAACTGCGCCACTGGGACTGGGCGGCGGAGAACGCGGCCTTGCTGCGCCAGCAGGGCTTGGAAGTGGCGCTGACCACCCACGCGCTCGCGGACCGGAAAGCCTTCCGCAAAAACCTGCGCCTCGCCGTGGACCGTGGCCTGTCCGAGCGGGACGCGCTCGCCGCGCTGACCACCGTGCCCGCCAAACTGTGCGGCGTGGCGGACCGGCTCGGAACGATTGAGAAAGGCAAAATCGCGAACCTCACCATCGTCGAGGGCGCGGGCTACTTCGATGCCGAGGCGAAGGTGAAGCAGGTGTGGATCGATGGCGTGGTCTTCGAGACGCAGCCGCCGAAAGCCGCCGTAGGAGCCGACGTGAGGAGGCTCACTTCAAAATCCTCACCGCTTACGGAGAAAAAGTCAGAGACTCCTAACGTCGTCTCCTACGGGGAGAAGGGAGCCGCCGCGAAAACCGACGTCGCCACGAAGAAGGCCGAACTCACCGCGCTTCAGAAGCAACGCATCGCGCAATCGCCGAACACCTCGCGCGGCCCGCTCGCCAGCCCCAAAGCCATCCTGATCCGCAACGCCACGGTCTGGACTTGCGGGCCGCAGGGCCGGCTGGAGCGCGCCGACGTTTTGATCAGCGGCGGCAAGATCGACTCCATGGGGCCCGGTCTGGCCGCGCGGCTGCGCTTGAGCGCCGACACGCTGATCATCGAGGCCGCCGGGAAACACCTCACGCCCGGACTCGTTGATGCCCACAGCCACACGGCGATTCTCGGCGGCGTCAACGAGGCTTCCCTGCCCTCCACCGCCATGGTGCGCATTGCCGACGTGGTGAACTCCGAGACGGAAAACTTGTATCAGCAGCTTGCCGGCGGCCTGACGATGGCGAACCTCCTGCACGGCTCCGCGAATCCCATCGGCGGCCAGAACAGCGTCATCAAACTGCGCTTCGGCGCGGGCCCGGAGGGGCTGAAGTTCACAAACGCCCCGGCGGGCATCAAGTTCGCGCTCGGCGAGAACGTGAAGCAGTCCAACTGGGGCGAGCGCAACACGACGCGTTTTCCCCAGTCGCGCATGGGCGTGCCGACGTTCTACGTGAACCGCTTCACGGCCGCGCGCCAGTATCTCGACGACTGGGCGGAGTATCGCCGCAAGGGCGGTGTCCCGCCGCGCACAAACCTGGAGCTGGACGCGCTGGGCGAAATCCTCAACGGCACAAGGCTCATCCACTGCCACAGTTATCGCGGCGACGAGATCCTGGCCTTCCTCCGCGTCTGCGAGCAGTTCGGTGTGCGCGTGGCCACGCTCCAGCACGTGTTGGAGGGCTACAAGGTCGCCGACGAGATCGCCAAGCACGGCGCGGGCGGCTCCTGCTTCACCGACTGGTGGGGATTCAAGTTCGAGGTCTATGACGCCATCCCCTACGCGGGCAGCCTCATGCACGCGCGCGGCGTGAACGTGTCCTTCAACTCCGACTCGTCCGAGCTGGCGCGCCGCATGTATCTCGAAGCGGCCAAGGCGGTGAAATACGGCGGCACCAGCGAGGTGGAGGCGTTGAAGTTCGTGACGCTGAACCCCGCGAAGCAGCTCGGCGTGGACAAGTGGGTCGGCTCCCTGGAACCGGGCAAGGATGCGGACTTCGCGCTGTGGAGCCACTCCCCTCTGGCCTATGACACCGTCTGCGAACAGACGTGGATCGAAGGCCGGAAATACTTCGACCGGGACGCTGCCCCACAGCGCGTCGCGGAATTGGCAAAGGAGCGTGCGGACTTGATCGCGAAGGCAAAGAAGATGGCGACGCTCTCCGGTGGCGGTGGGGAAGGCAGCGCCGCCGCGCAAGCCGCCTTCTTCCACCGCGCATTGGAGAAGCTGCACGAGCTGGGCATCGCCGAATGCCTCGACTGTAAATTGAACCGGAAGTCGGAATGAGCGATGGGAACGGGACACTTCGATCCCTTGCCGCGCAATTCTATCCGTTGTTCTTCACGTAAGCCCGCACGGCATCATGGTTGCCCACGGTGCAGAGGTGCAGGTCGCCCCCTTCAGCAAGGAAAAGAATACGCAACCCCAGCCCCACCCGCAGTTCAAAGTAGCGGCCAAACGAACGGAGGCCCACACCGCTGTGCTGGTGGGGACGGCCGAAGACCATCGGCAACCGTTCCACAGCCATATTCACCGCATCCTTCTGGGCGCGGGACAAGCGCTTGGCGGCGCGCTCGAAGGCTGGACGGACGACGATCACAGCGGCTGCCACGCCTTGAGCTTGCCAGCTTTGCGGTCCTTCCGAATGGCAGCGAGGTCGTGCCGGGCGGCGCGCTCGACCTCAGCAGGTGTCACGGCATACTCGTCGAAGACGGCGCGTTCCCCCATAAACTGGCACCACACCGCATCCTGAACGGCGGCAGAGAAATCAGGGTAGCGACCGCTGGCCACGACCGCCTCGACGAGGGCGCAGGCAGGCTCGGACAAGGTGACTGGGTGGTTCTTGGCGTTCATGGGAGAAGACTAGCCACACGGGGAATGCCCGGCAAGTCCGCAGCCCGACATGGCGCGCGAGGAATTGTGGTGGAAAGCTGGATGCCGAACTGCGGACGTTCATCGCAAGTTGTCGCTCCCCGCACGAAACAGCTATCCTTCGCGGACAAATGAATGAGCACGAACAACGTTTCGGCGGAATTGCCCGGCTGGTCTCAGCTGCCGGTCTGGCCCGGTTGCGCGCCGCGCATGTGTGCGTCGTGGGCATCGGCGGCGTCGGCTCCTGGGCCGTGGAGGCGCTGGCCCGCTCGGGCGTCGGCGCGTTGACCCTCATCGACCTCGACGAGGTTTGCGTCACCAACATCAACCGCCAGCTTCATGCGCTGGAGGGAACCGTGGGCCGCGCCAAGGTGGACGTGATGGCCGAGCGCGTGCGCCTCATTCACCCCGAGTGCCAGGTCACGGCAGTCGCGGAATTTTTCACCGAAGCGAATGCCGGACGCCTGCTGGGAATGGGTATCAGCGCGGTGGTAGATGCGATCGATGCGGTGGGCAACAAGTCCCGGCTGCTCGCGCTCTGCGTGCAGCGCGGCCTGCCGGTGGTCACCTGCGGGGCGGCCGGCGGCCGGCTGGATGCCACAGCAGTTCGGCTGGCAGATCTGGCGGATGCTTCCCACGACCGGCTGCTGGCCCAGGTGCGCAAGCGCCTGCGCAACGACTTTGGCTTCCCGCCCGCCGGCAAACCCATGGGCGTGGCGGCGGTCTTTTCGCCTGAGGCACCCATCCTGCCTGAGCCACCAACTTGCGCGACAGGGGCGGAAGCCGAGGAGGCCACGCTGCGGTTGAACTGCGAGTGGGGCTACGGCTCAGCCACGTTTGTCACGGGGACGTTCGGCTTCGCGGCGGCGGGCTGGGTGGTGCGGCGCGTGGCAGGCGGGCCTTAACGCGTGCCGGCGACTTGCAGTCGCCGTTTGGGTGAGAGAATTCGCCGCGAAAGAGCGCAAAGAGCACAGAGGAAGACACCCAATCGCTTTGAGCTCCTTGCGCCCTTTCGCGGCTGAATTTCGGCATCGGGGTTGAAGCCGAACTACTCGGCTCAACAGCATCGGCCCCGGCTCAGGGCAGCTCCTCGATGACCAGGTTCCGATACCACGCCTCGCTGGGCGGGCCACCGTGAATCTGCACGGCGATGATGCCGAACTGGGGAATCTTCGCGTCCTCCTCCGTGTAGTCCACTGTCTGCGTGCCGTTGATCGCGAGCCGGATGCGCTTGCCCTCGCAGCGGATCTCGTAGGAGTTCCACTCATTGCGCTTCACGAGCTTGTCGGTGAGCTGCGGGTCGGCCTTCGCGAGCACCTTGTTGCGGCGGGACTCGTCATAAATGCTCCCCCACCAGCCGTCGCCCATGTCGGCCTGATAACCGCTCACCTCGTGGTGATTCGGGATGCGCTGCGTGCGGATTTGGACGCCCGCATTGGCCTTGGGACCGCCGAGCAGCTTGAACTCCAGGCGCAGGACGAAGTTGGTGTATTGCCGCGTGGTGGCAAGGAACTCGTTGCGCGGCACCTTGTCCGTCAGATTGCCGCCGACAATCGCGCCGTCCTGAATCCGGAAGGTCTTCGCCGTGTCGCCCTCCCAGCCCTTGAAGGTCTTGCCATCGAAGAGGGAGACGGATTTGCCCGGCTCGGCAGCAGCGAGTGGAAACGTCAGGCTTGCGGCGAGCAACAGGAGAGCGAGCGTCTTGGGTGTGTTCATGTGCCCGTAGTATCGGGCGCCCGAACGGGTGTCGAGCGCGGACTCAAGGCGCTTTGACCGTGACCCGATGGCGACGTTGTGGCATTGCTTCGTCGTGACCAAGCTCACCCCAGCCCAGATCAAGATCGCCCAAACCGCCGTGCCCGAGTGGCGTCGCACCGGAGCCGTCATCCGCCGAACCTTCGTGTTCAAGGACTTCGTCTTGGCGATGAAGTTTGTCGCCACCGTTGCCCGCCTTGCCGAACGGGCGTGGCACCACCCGGACATCGACATCCGATGGAACAAGGTCACGCTTGCGCTCACCACCCACGACGCCGGCGGACTCACGGAGAAGGACTTCACCCTGGCGGCGAAATTTGACGCGGTCGCCGGGAAATCCTAGCCGCTGCCGGCGGGCTTGTGCCAGACTCGGTTCACCAGTCAGATTGATGCCATGCCGCGCGAACCCATCACCGTAGAACGCTTTTACACCGAGCACACCGCCCGGCTGGACTTGAAGCTCCTGGCCGGCGCCGTGGGGCTCAAGCGCATCATCAAGGAGCCGACCGTGAACCGGCCCGGGCTGGCGCTGGCCGGTCACACCAAATACTTCGCCCGCAATCGCGTGCAGGTCATGGGCCATGCGGAGGCGACCTACCTGAAGACCCTGCCCCGCGCGGAGCGACGCCAGCGCTACGAGCTGCTCTTCAGCTACAAACTGCCCTGCGTCGTGTTCTGCCGGAACTTGCTGCCCGATCGCGACTGCCTCCGGGCGGCGGAAGCGCAGGATATCCCCGTCTTCCAGTCCTCGCTCATCACGATGAAGTTCATCAACCATGCGACCCTCGCGCTGGAGACGTTCTTCGCCCCACGCGGCAGCGAAATGGGCAGCATGGTGGAAATCCACGGCATCGGCGTGCTCATCCGCGGCGACAGCGGCATCGGCAAGAGCGAAAGCATCCTGGCGTTGATTGAGCGGGGTTACAGCCTGGTGTCCGACGACATGACGCGCGTGGTGCTGGTGGACGGACGGCAAGTCGTGGGCACGAGCGCCGAGATGACCCGCAACCACATGGAGATTCGTGGCATCGGCATCGTCAACGTCGCCGCCATGTTTGGGGCTCGCAGCATCCGCACCGAGAAGCGCATCGACCTCGTGGTCACGTTGAAGAGCTGGGATGAAGTGCGGGACATCGACCGCCTGGGCATTCAGGAGGAGTTTCAGGAAATCCTTGGCATCAAGGTCCCGCACATGACCATCCCCGTGCGGCCGGGACGGGATCTGGCCCGGCTGATCGAAGTGGCCGCGCTCCAGACCAAACTTCGCCGGCTGGGCCACAATCCCGCCCGTGAACTCAACGAGCGCCTGATGGCCCAGATGGCCAGCAACCGCGGGTTGTGACCTGACGGTGCCCTGCGGAAACTTCAGGCCGAAATTGGAGTGCTTTCGAGTGGGAGTTGGCTGCGTGCCCAGTGCCACTTTCAGGCTGCATCGCAAAATGCCTTTTCACTCCCGCGCAAGCCTGTCATGCTTAGCTCCGTAGTGAGCGCTACAAGTGACAAAGGCCATGAACCTGTGATCGTTCGGGAACTGGTGGTGAGCAACAAGGTGGGCATCCATGCCCGGCCGGCGGCGATGTTCGTCAAGATCGCCAGCCGTTACAGTTGCGACATCTTCCTCGAAAAAGACGGCGAGAAAATCAACGGCAAGAGCATCATGGGCCTGCTCATGCTCGCCGCCGGCCCCGGCAGCCGGCTCCGGATGGAGGCCAACGGCAAAGACGCCGCCCAGGCCACCGCCGAGATTGAGGACTTGTTCCAACGGAAGTTCGACGAGGAATAAGCGGTCGCGGAACGCCGGCGTCCGACCCTCGCGTTCCTCCTGACGGACTACCGAGTTGGCCCCCGGTGCCACGGTCTCCCCCGACTTTGAACCTTGAACTTTGCCCCCTGAACTTTAGTTTCCCGCTCCGTGTCCGCACCTGACTTCGACATCAAATACGTGGCGCATCTGGCCCGGCTCAAGCTCTCGACAGAAGAGGAGACGCAGCTCGGCGCGCAGCTCGGCAACATCCTCGGCTACATCGAGAAGCTCAAGGAAGTGGACGTGACCGGCGTCGAGCCAACCGCTCACGCCTTCCCGATGGTCAACGTCTTCCGCGCCGACGAAGTCCGCTCCGGCCTCTCCAACGACGACGCCCTCCGCAACGCCCCCAAGCGCTCCGGCGGCCTCTTCGTCGTGCCCAAGGTCGTCGAGTAACCCGCCGTCCCTCCCTCCCTCACGCCTCACGCCTCCCGTCCACCGTGCTCCACCGCCTCACCATCTCCGAACTCACCACTCGCCTTGCCCGCCGCGAG
>CAIPBN010000801.1 GCA_903863315.1 uncultured Verrucomicrobiota bacterium
ACACTGCGCGCATCCGCCCCCACATGGAAACCGCGCTCAAGATTCTGGAATGGATGGCCGGACTGGCGGCGTTGGGCTGGTTTTGCTGGTGGCGCTTGCAGCGGTCGCAATCCTCGAGGAGGGCAATCGTCACCAAGTCACTCATCACCGGAGTGCTGGTGTTCGCCATGGTGCGGCACGTGGCCCCGCTCGCGTTGTCGGGTATCGGGGCAATCGTTGGCGTTCCCCTGCTGGCCGCCATGCTGGTGATTCTCGCCATTCTCTGGCGGCATGAAATCACCGGCATTTTCGCTGACCCGCTGGGCGACATGATCGACGGAGGCAAGGAGCAGATTGAGCCACAACCCCATTACGCCCACGTCGAGGCCAAGCGCATGGCCGGGGACTACGCCGGGGCCGTGACCGCCGTGCGCGCCGAGCTGGAGAAGTTCCCCCACGACTTCGACGGGCACATGCGACTCGCGGCACTGCTGGCCGAACACTTGAAAGATCTGCCCGGAGCGCTTGGAGTCATCGAGGACACGCTCCAGCTCCCGGCATTGGCCCCCAACCAGATCGCCTATACGCTCAACACCGCCGCCGACTGGCATCTGCAGTTCGCCCGCGACACCGAGTCCGCGCGGCTGGCCATCGAACGCATCACCACACTGCTCCCCGGCACCACGGCCGCGCTGCACGCGCAACAGCGGCTCGCCAACTTCACCACGCCGGAGATGCTCACGCGCGAGGACGAACGCCAGCCCATCGTCATGCCGGAGTTCGAGCGCAAGCTGGGCTTGAAGCGCAGGAAGCACACCGCGCCGGAGAAGCCGGACATCAACGCCGCCGAACGCCGGCTGCGGGAACGGCTGACCAAGAATCCCAACGACTGGGTCGCCCGCGAGGAACTCGCCCGCCTCTACGTCGAGGAGTTCGAATTCCACGATCGCGGCCTGCAGGAGTTGGAACTGCTCATCTCCGCCCCCGGCCAGCCGCAACGCGAGGTGGTGCGGTGGCTGCACCAAAAGGCGAGCTGGCAAGCCAAGTTTTGCAACGACGCGACGGCCGGCAAGGCCACTCTCAAGCGCATTCAGGAGCTGTATCCTAACAGCGCGGCGGCGGAACGGGCGGCGGTGGCCATGCTCCACCTCCAGCCGGCCAGGACGGCTGAAAACAAAAAGGCCGAGGAATAATCCTCGGCCTTGGGAAAAAGAAACCCAGCCGCCCCTTACAGCCGCAGTCGGAGGGCGATCTGCTTGTCGATCTCCGCCGCCCAGTCCACATCGGACCAGCCGGAGTCCGTGCGCACTTGGACGACGATCTCGCTGATGTTTGGCTCCACCTCGGTGATGCGGATGAAAACCTTGCGGGTGTTGACCTTGGCCACGAGGGAGTTGTTGACGCGGTTCTCGGATTCGAGGACGCCCAGCCCCCCCTTCTCGCCGGCGAGCACTTCCTTGGCCGCCGTGAACACCTGATCCACCGGGATTTGGTAGCGGCTGGTGATCTTGTCCTTGCGGAAGGGCACGCCCGCAGACTTGTGGCCGTCCACCGTGGAGATGCACCCGGTGCCGCTGAGAGCCAGCAGCGCCGCGCCAAACAGACCGAAAAGCGTTTTCTTCATGGGTGCGTATGCAAAGCGGAAGGGGGAGGGGCGTCAAGCAATTGTTCGCCTGCGCGCTGGCGCAGCCCACGGTGGGGCGGCGGTTGCTGATGGCCGCGTGTCCACCAACAGCACGCAGCGACGCCGTGACAGCCGCGCCTACTCCAACTCCGCCACGGCCACGGTGTAGATCAACATGCGCGGCACGGTGAAGGCGGCCTCGCCCGCGCGTTGCACCAAACCCGCCGGGCCGGTGCTGACCTCGGCATCGGGTGAGAGCAGGCGCACGAACTTCACCCGCTCGCCCGGCTGGAGCGCGAGCCGGACGGTGATGCCTTCGACGGCCAGCGGCTTTTCCTCGTGCGGACCGGCACCCATCGTGCGGGCCTTCGGCGGTTCCTCGCGGTTGTAGTTCACGAGGTGGACGAGGCGGCGCTTGGGCAGGCTGAGGACGGAGGCAACCACGGTGGGCGCGCCCTCGCGGCGGGTGACGGAGGCGAGTTCCTTGCGCCATTTCGCCACCGCGCCATCCTCCGGGGCGGCCGGCACCGCAAGCCGCGTGATCTGCGGCACGCGCTTGGCAACCGGAGAAGAAGCGCAGTCCACCACCGCCCGACGCCCGGCCATCTGCGCCTCGGTCACGATGTCATCCGGCACGATGTCGAACACGTAGCCTTCCCGCGCAAGTTGCTTGCCGATGGCCTTGAAGCGAGCCACCGGCTCCACGTCGCCCCGCTGCACGGCACTGCGCGGGTAGAGCAGAAGCAGCTCCGCCGCCGGCTGTGCGCCGACGTAAAGATCGCGGTGTTTCGCCGCGAACCCGAAATACGTCGTCATCGCCTCGCGACCCGCCGGGTTCTTGAAGTTTGCGTAGAAGCCCAGTCCAGCGCCCCCGTTGGCAATGCCTTCCGCAATCGTTGCCCGCGTGCGCGTCTGCTCATACTTGCCCAGCACGAACGGCCTCGGTCCGAACGCGCCGCGGATGTAGCGCAGTTGCAGCGTGCCGTCGCCGAGGTCGCCGTTGGCGAGGTCCGTCTGCGAGGCGGCGTTGCCGGTGCTATACCAGAGATAGCTTTCATCGCGGCCCCACAAGTCACCGGGGATCAGGCAGCGCTCGTCACCGTTGATTTGGTTGAACCCGCCGAGGTGGTTCCACTGCGCGACCATCAAGTCCGGCTTGAGCTTGCGCCCGTGCGTGATGAACACATCGTCGAACGCGGCCTTGAGCGAGATTTGCGTCCACTTCAGCGCGGCGAGCTTGTAAGGCGAGGTCTCCTTCGGATTGTGCCACGAAGGGATTTCTTTGAAGTCATGCGCCTTCAGCTCCGCGATGGCGAACTGGCTCTTGAGCTGCGCCGGCGAGCAGTTCGTCCCCAACCACGCGCGGAACCCGCCCACGCAGTGCTGGCACATGCAGTCGCGGCGGTAGTAGTAGTTCGCGATGAGCCCGTCCACGCCGCGCGCGATGGCGTCGGTCATCATGGCCTTGAGGCATGCACGCCAGAGCGGGTTGTTGAGGCAACCATGATACTCGGGCCAGCCGCCGATCTTGTAGCTCATGGTGGTGATGAGCTTCCCCTCGGCGTTCACCGCCAGCATCTCGGTCGGGTTCGCCGTCGGCTTCGGGCCGAGCGCCTTCGCGTCCCAGCCATTGTGATACCAGTCGAAAAAGCCCGCCCGTTTCTCCGGATCGCCGAGAATGAACGTGGTATTGAAATGCCCGACGACCTTCGAGCCGCGCGCGTGGACTTCCTGGTTCAGCTTGCGGAAGAACTCACCGCACTCCTTCGTGCCCTCGACCGGAAAGTGCGCCGGGTAGCCCTTGCCGAACTTTGTGTGCGCCACGCTGTAGAAGGTGACACCGTAGAAACCCACCTGCGCGACCTGTGGCTTCGCCTCGCCTACGAAGTCGAGATATTCCGGCGTGCCGTAGTCCGTCCAGTTCGCGATGAGCGTGTTGAACCAGAACGGCTCGGCGGCGCGGGCGGACGATGGGGAAACAGCCAGCACGCAAGCCAGCAGGAAGAGGAGTTTCATGGGAATCATGTCCCACCTTGGAAGCATTTCACGCTCCCGCCATTCGCC
The DNA here is from genome assembly GCA_903863315.1 of uncultured Verrucomicrobiota bacterium. Lineage (GTDB taxonomy): Bacteria > Verrucomicrobiota > Verrucomicrobiia > Limisphaerales > SXTU01 > SXTU01. The sequence continues at coordinate 3,668 of CAIPBN010000801.1, forward strand.
AAGCAGCGCGGTTCGTCGGAATCCCCTGCGCGTTGAACTCCCGCTCGAAGTCCGTCGTCACGGCGGCAAGCTCGGCGGGGGTTTCCACTTGGACAAACGATTTGTTCGCCCCGAAGACCGTGAGCATCTGGGTGAAGTATTCCACATGGTCGGTGCGCAGATAGACCATGCCGCCGGGTTTGAGCGCGCGGCAAGCCAGCGCGGGAAAGCGCTCGTTGATGAGGCGGTGTTTGCGATGCTTCACCTTCGGCCAAGGGTCGGGGAAATACACATGGATGACTTCCGTGCTGGCTGGCGGCAGCAGGAATTCGAGGAAGTAGCTGATCTCAATGCGCACGAGGTTGAGGTTCGTCAGGCCAAGGCGACGGCCCCGCTTGTCCGGCTTGCGAATGCGGCCCAAAAGGCGCTCCACCGCAAGAAAGTTTCGCCCCGGATTCCGCCGCGCCCACTCGAGGATGAAGGAACCATCCCCGCAGCCCAGCTCGACTTCCAACGACTGGGGCGTGGGGAAATGCTCGGTCAAGTTGAGCGGCTCAAGAATCGTGCGGAACTCGTGGAG
>CAIPBN010000802.1 GCA_903863315.1 uncultured Verrucomicrobiota bacterium
CCGGAAAATACAATCGTGCTGGCTGATTCCGCCAACATGAGCCAGGCCTCCACGCCCAGCCCCACTTTGAAACCGGACGACTGGAAGCCAAACGATCCCTTCTCCGGCACGATTCTATGGCGCTCGCCTTGGAACGAGCCGTGGTATAGCGGCTACGGTTCCTCCGGCGGCACGTTTGCAGAGCGGGTCTTCAACCGGCATGTGGGACGGGCAAGTGCCGTCTTTATCAACGGCCGCGCTGACTTCATGCCCGCCAGCCAGTTTGGGTTCCAACACCCCGTCACGGGGGCAACCATCCTGCGGGGCGATCCAATCGCATTGTGGGACACCCAGTGACCGGCGTCGTCACTGGTCTGCCAGCACGACCCGCACGCCTTGGCGGTCGATGACGAACTTTTTCCCGGCGGGAGCGGCCGGCACCTTGGCAATCATCTTGGCCTGAACAAACTCGTCCACGCTGGTGGGAAAGCTGTTCTTCGTCATCACCCACGCCTGAAGCAATTGGCTCATGACCTGAAGCTGGGCCTGGATATCTCCGCTGGCCAGCTTCTGGTCCATTTCGTTCAGCGCCTTGGCAGCAGGTGAACCCGGCGGAGGCGTCGATGGAGTCTCAGACTTGCGGCAACCGCCGACCATGAGAAACGCGGCGGTAAGGGCAACACCCCAACTCGCTCTGCAAAAGTAAGATTTCATGAGTGCGAACAGTGCCTATGCCGCGATGCATTGCAAGTTTGGAGGCAGCTTCAGCCCTGCGTTTCGCAGGGCATCAGGTGACCCATATTTAGAATAATTCTAAATCTTGACGCCCACCATATTCCCCCTAGCTTCTGCGTCATGAATGCGGGAGCGGACAAATTCCCATCGGAAAGCAACCTGAACGAACGCCTCGCCCACAGCGGGCTGCGCCTCACGCCCCAGCGCCAGCAGGTCCACGAGGTGCTGCGCGAAAAGATGGACCATCCTACCGCCGACCAGGTCTTCATGCGCGCCAAGTCGAAGATGCCGGAAATCTCGATGGCGACGGTTTACAACTGCCTCGATGCCCTCGTGCAGTGCGGGATGGTCCGGCAGGTCACGCTCGACCGCGGCGCGACGCGCTATTGCCCGAACATGCAGGATCACTCGCACTTTTACTGCGACGAATGCGGTAGCGTTTACGACATCCTCCAGACCATCACGCCCGAGGATTCCGACATCAAACTGCCGCGCGGCTTCCGGCTGAAGAACATCGAGACCAACCTCCACGGCCTCTGCCCCGACTGCGCGTCAAAGGCGAAGTGATTATTTCCAACCACAGATGAACACGGATGGACACGGATTGAAGACTTGGAACGACTGCGCTCCCCCCCGGAATTACCGTCCTGCTTTCGCGGGCCTGTCTTCCAGGAGCTGTTTTCATCCGTGTGAATCCGTGTCCATCCGTGGTTAACCCCCTTTCCGCATGAGCGAATCCACCAACACCATCGAAGAGTTCGTCGCGTCCGACTACAAATACGGCTTCGTCACGAACATCGAGTCCGACACCGTGCCGCCGGGCTTGAGCGAGGACACCATCCGCTTCATCTCCGCGAAGAAGAAGGAGCCGGCGTGGCTCACAGAGTGGCGGCTGAAGGCCTTCCGCCACTGGCTCACGATGACCGAGCCGAAGTGGCCGAACGTCCACTACACGCAGCCGGATTACCAAGCCATCAGCTATTACTCCGCGCCCAAGCAGAAGAAGACTCTCAACTCGCTCGACGAAGTTGACCCCGAGCTGCGCAAGACCTTCGACAAGCTCGGCATCTCGCTCAACGAACAGAAGCGCCTCAGCGGTGTGGCGGTGGACGCGGTCGTGGACAGCGTGTCCGTCGCGACTACCTTCAAGGGCGAGCTGGCCAAGCAGGGCATCATCTTCTGCTCGTTCAGCGAAGCGGTGAAGGAGCATCCCGACCTCGTGCAGAAGTATCTCGGCTCGGTCGTGCCGCACACGGACAACTTCTACGCCGCGCTGAACTCCGCCGTCTTCACCGACGGTTCTTTTTGCTACATCCCCAAGGGCGTTCGCTGTCCCATGGAGCTGTCCACCTACTTCCGCATTGAGGCTGCGAACACCGGGCAGTTCGAGCGCACGCTCATCATCGCGGACGAGGGCGCTTACGTCAGCTATCTCGAAGGCTGCACCGCCCCGATGCGCGACGAAAACCAGCTCCACGCCGCCGTCGTCGAGCTCATCGCGCTCGACAACGCGCAAATCAAATACAGCACCGTTCAGAACTGGTATCCCGGCGACAAGGACGGCAAGGGCGGCATCTACAACTTCGTCACCAAGCGCGGCCTCTGCAAAGGCGCTAACTCCAAGATTTCTTGGACGCAAGTCGAGACCGGCTCCGCCATCACGTGGAAGTATCCGAGCTGCGTGTTGCAGGGCGACAACTCACAGGGCGAGTTCTACTCCGTTGCGCTGACGAACCACATGCAGCAGGCCGACACCGGCACGAAGATGATTCACATCGGCAAGAACACCCGCAGCACCATCGTGAGCAAAGGCATCAGCGCCGGACGCGGCCAGAACAGCTATCGCGGCCAGGTGAAAATCATGAAGGGCGCGGCCAACGCCCGCAATTTCTCCCAGTGCGACTCACTGCTGCTCGGCGACAAATGCGGCGCGCACACCTTCCCCTACATCGACGTGCAGAACCCGACCGCGCAGGTCGAGCACGAGGCCAGCACGTCGAAGATTGGCGAGGACCAGATTTTCTACCTCAACCAGCGCGGCATTGAGACGCAGGATGCGGTGAACATGATTGTGAACGGCTTCTGCAAGGAAGTCTTCCGCGAGCTGCCGATGGAATTCGCCGTCGAAGCGCAGAAGCTGCTGGGCGTGAGCCTGGATGGAAGTGTGGGCTGACACCTGAAACGAAGCGCTGAAAGCGCGCAATATGACAGCCCAGGGCAACGCCCTGGGTTGTGTGCCAAGCAAGAGTGCAAGCCCTGAAAGGGCGGAACAACACAGTGAAATACGCCGTCATCGCCGACATCCACGCGAACCTGCCTGCCTTGCAGGCGGTGCGGAAGGACATTGCTGCCCAGCGATGCGATGTAGTCGTGTGTCTCGGTGATTTGGTTGGCTACAACTCCGAACCGAAAGAGTGCGTGGACATCATCCGGCAGATGAACATCCCGTGTGTGAAGGGCAATCACGACGAATACTGCTCAAGCCCAACATCGCCAAGCGGCTTTAATCCCCAGGCTAGCGAAGGCCTCCGCTGGACACGCCAGCAACTGACCGAGGATGACCTGCAATGGCTGGCAAACCTCCCGCTTGTTGTGATGGTGGATGGGTTCACGATTGTCCACGCATCGCTGAACCAGCCGCATCGTTGGGAATACGTCTTTGACAAACTGGCAGCCGCCAGGAGCCTGCAAGCACAGAAGTCGGCGGTGTTTTTTTACGGTCACACTCATGTGCCGGTTGCTTTCGTGCGAGACAGCTCGGTTCGCGGTGGCACCTACACGAAATTCAAGGTGGAGTCAGGGCGGCAGTATTTCATCAACCCCGGCAGCGTTGGCCAGCCCCGTGATGGTTGCACAAAGGCCAGTTATGTCGTCTATGACACGAGCGACCGAACGGTTGAACTGCGGCGCGTGGACTTCGACAAACCTGATTCCAGCGGTGGTGACCGAGTCGGCACCGGACCAAAGCCAAAACCAAGCCTCTCTGGTTCCGCAGGCGCTGTCCCAGACTACGGACCACAGGACTAAATGCTCTTCGCCCGAGAACTGATTACTGAAAACCGAACACCGATTACTGAACACTTTCCGAATGAACCCACCCCTCATCGAAATCAAAAACCTCAGCGCCGGCATCAACGGCAA
>CAIPBN010000803.1 GCA_903863315.1 uncultured Verrucomicrobiota bacterium
GGCCTTCAAGCTCACGCCGCAGGACGCAAACAGGCCGAAGGAGGTTGATCGGCACCGCCGTTTTGGCAACGCTCTGCGCATGCTCCGACCGCGCAAGAAATACACCGTCCACGATCTCCAGCAGCTCAAAGGCAAACGCTGCCTCACCCACATCCACGTGAAGTCGCCCGAGGAAGCTGCCGCCGCCGAGGCCGCCGGCGTGGACCTGATGAGCTGTCCGTTCGATTCCCCCGAGGCGCAAGCGCGCCTGCCCCGGCTCGTCGCCGCCGCGCCAAACAGCTTCATCTCCGGCTCCACACCGCACGGACTCGCCTCACCCGAGGAGGCCATTCGCGTCGGCTTCCGCGCGCTCGAACTCGGCGCCAGCTCGGTCTATTGCTCCGCCAGCCCATTCCTCATCGAGGCCATGGCGCGCGAGCGAATTCCCGTGGTCGGACATCTCGGCATGGTGCCACGCCATGTCACCTGGACGAACTACCGCGCCATCGGCAAAACAGTGGCGGAGGCGAAGCAGCTTCACCAGCGCATGAAGGAGCTGGAGAGCGCGGGTGCCTACGCCGCCGAGCTCGAACTGGTGCCCCACAACCTCGCAAGCTGGCTCTGCCAGCAGACCAAGCTCATCCTCATGTCGCTCGGCTCCGGCAGCGGGTGCGACACGCAATTCCTCTTCTCCGACGATATTCTTGGCGACTACGAGGAGCGGCTGCCGCGCCACGCCAAGGCCTACCGCAATTTTCTGGAGGAGAACCGCCGGCTGCAACGCGAGCGCACCGCAGCATTCAGCGAGTATATTGCCGACGTGAAGGAGGGACGCTTCCCCGAGCGTTCCCACCTCGTCGAGATGGAAGACAAGCTGCTGCAGGAAGTGGTCGGTTCAGTCGGGAAGCCGCCGATTTGAGCCGCACCCAAGGCCGATGTCACTGGCCGCGCAGCCGCGCCAGCAAAGCCTCCATCTCCTTGAGCTTCGCCGGCTCGCTGGCCGCCAGATTCCGCTCCTCGGCAAGATCGTTGGCCAGGTTGTAGAGCTGCGGCTGACCAGCGGCCTTGCCTTTGTTCTCACCCTTGGCTGCCTTGCCATAGCCGCCCGCTCCCGGTGAGATGTATTTCCAAGTCCCGTCGCGCACCCCGAACGGCCCCTTGGTCCCGCCCACGTGCGCCACGAAATCCTTGCGCGGCGAGGTCTTGGTCTCGCCCAGCAACGCCGGCAGCACATTGACGCTGTCGCCGCACTGGCCGGCGGGGACTTTCACCCCGACCAGCGCGGCCAGGGTTGCTGGCATGTCGAGGTGCGCCAGCAGCGCAGGCGACTCCGAGCCGGCCTTGATCTTGCCCGGCCAGCGCGCAAGGAACGGCACCCGGTGGCCGCCCTCGAAGAGCGTTCCCTTCGTGCCACGAAGCGGAGCATTCGGGTGATAATCAAACTTGCCCACGTCCTCGTAGCCATCATCCATCACCCCGCCGTTGTCGCTCGTGAAGATGACCAGCGTCCGCTCCGTGAGCTTCAGCGCGTCGAGCTTCGCCAGCACCTGCCCCACCGCGTCGTCCAGCTCGTGAATCGCGTCGCCGCGCGTGCCCACCGGACTGGTGCCCTTGAAGCGCGGGTGCGGCACCCGGGGCACATGGATGCCGTGGGTGGCAAAGTAGAGGAAGAAGGGCGCGCCCTGGCTCTCCTCGATGAATTTTATGGCCTTGCCCGCGAACGTGTCCGACATGTCCTCATCCTTCCAGCGGGCCGACTGGCCACCAGTCATCCAGCCGATGCGCCCGACGCCATTGACGATGGTCATGTCGTGGCCGTGCGTGTGCTTGAGCTTGAGCAGCTCGGGATTCTCCCGGCCCGTCGGTTCGGTGCCGACCTTGTTCTTGTAACTCACGGTGATGGGGTCCTTGGAATCCAGCCCAACGATGCGGCGGTTCTCAATGTAAACGGTCGGCACGCGATCGCCCGTGGCCGCCATGATGAAGGAGGAGTCGAACCCGAGATCGTTCGGGCTGGGCTTGATGTCCCCGTTCCAGTCCGGCCCGCCGTCGGGCCCCAGACCGAGATGCCATTTGCCGACAATGCCCGTGCGGTAGCCGGCGGACTTCAGCAACGACGCCACGGTGCTGCTGCCAGGGGGAATCGTGATCGCCGCGTCCCCGGGCGCGATGCTCGACCCGGGCTGCTGACGCCAGGAGTAAACCCCGGTCAGCAAGGCCCGGCGCGTGGGCGTGCAGGTCGAGGCCGGCGAATGGGCGTCCGTGAAACGGCAGCCCTGCGCCGCCAGACGGTCGAGATTCGGAGTCCAAGCGTGCTTAGCACCGTAACAGGACAAATCCCCGTAGCCGATGTCATCAGCCAGGATGAAAACAACGTTGGGCCGGTCGGCCGCCCGGGTGGCCGGAGCCAGGCAGGCAAA
>CAIPBN010000804.1 GCA_903863315.1 uncultured Verrucomicrobiota bacterium
CACAACGCGCCGGGAACCCAACTGACCCTCCGCACGGCGGCAGGCGATTGCTTGGTGACGGTGGCTGAACTACTGTCCGGCGCGTGAACTCCCCGTCTGCCGAACACGAGCGGCACTTCTGGCGGCATTTCCTTTGGGGCGTGCTGTTGGGCGCGGGACTGGGCTGGCTGTTCTGGGCGGTGTTCATTGGAGCCTCCGGTGGAGCTTCCATGTGGATGTCGGTTGGCTTAGGTGCCCTGCTCTGCGGTCTGCTGGCTGGCTGGCTTGGTGAAGATTTTTGGGAGTTCGTGGTGCGGGTTTTCACTTCGTGGTGGTGACATGAGCGAATACTTGGATGGCGGTCCGCAAAAGACGCGCGAAACTTTCTGGCTGCACTTCGTCGCTGGCTTCGTGCTGGGCGGACTGGCTGCCTTCCGCATTCTCGGCAATTTCTTCCGGATTGATTCGGCAGCCGGGTTCGCGGTCGCCCTGGTGGCCTGCGCCACGATCACAGGGTTCATCGCGGGCTGTTACCTAGACCGTTTTTGGGACCGGCTATCGCGTTGGTTGCCATTGTGGTGAGCGGCACTTCCCGCGTGACTTTGGCCCGGCTTCGTGGCATTTCTCCGCCGCTATGAAACAGACCGTTTTGCTTTGCCTCAGTGCCGTCGTCTTCACGCTCGGCGTCGTCTCCACTTCCGCGCAGGACAAGAAGGAAGAGAAGAAGCCTGCCGCCGCGGAAGTCGCCGTGCTCAAGTTCAAGGACTTCGGCGACATCGTCGTGGAGTTCTTCCCGGACGTCGCGCCCAAGACGGTCGAGAACTTCAAGAAGCTCGCGAAGGACAAGTTCTACGACGGCACGCAGTCGCACCGGCTCATCCCGGGCTTTATGATCCAGCTCGGCGATCCGCTCACGAAGGACGCGAGCAAGGAGGCCTTCTGGGGCACGGGCGATCCCGGCTACAAGATCAAGGCTGAGTTCAATGACCGGTCGCACGACAAGGGCGTCCTCTCCATGGCCCGCAGCCAGAACCCCGATTCTGCCGGCAGCCAGTTCTTCATCTGCTTCAAGCGCGTGGCCCACCTTGACCGCCAATACACCGTCTTTGGCAAGGTGCTCAAAGGGATGGACGTGCTCGACAAGCTGGAGGCCGTCCCCGTCGGCGGCGCGCAGGGCAGCAAGCCGCAGCGCCCGGTCCTCGTCGAAAGCATCAAGATTGTCCCCGCCGATTCCATCAAGTAACCGCCCGTCTCCCTCCTCCCGCACATGAGCACTGCCAACGAAGTCGCCCTCATCAACACCTGCCACGGCCAGATGGTCGTCGAATTCTGGTCGGACGTCGCCCCCGGCCACGTCGAGAACTTCAAGAAGCTCGCGCGCGAAGGCTTCTACGACGGCACCGCGTTTCACCGCGTCGTGAAGAACTTCATGATCCAGGGCGGCGACCCGCTCACGAAAGACGCCGCAAACGAGGCCCGCTGGGGCACCGGCGGCCCGGGCTACAAGATCAAGGCTGAGTTTAACGACCGCCCGCACGTCCGGGGCGTGCTATCGGCAGCGCGTTCTCAGGATCCCAACAGCGCCGGCTGCCAGTTCTTCATCTGTCTCGCAGACGCCAAGTTCCTCGACCGCCAATACACGGCGTTCGGCAAGCTCATCGCGGGCGACGACGTGCTCGAAGCCATCGGCAGCGTGGAAACCAAGTCCGCCGGTGGTGGGGAGCGGAGCCGTCCCACGCGCCGCATGAGCGTGGAGAGCGTGCAAATCGTCCCGCGCGAGTAGGTGAAGCTCTGACGCCTTTGAATGCGGAGCTGGCCCAACTCGCGCAGGCGCTGGTCGCGGTGGGTTGTCCATCCGAGAAGGCCGGCGAGATGGCGGCACAGCTCGACAAACGCGCCCGTCAGTTCGCTGTGGAACGGAATCAATCCTACGAACAAGCGCTCGCGCA
>CAIPBN010000805.1 GCA_903863315.1 uncultured Verrucomicrobiota bacterium
CACGTAATTGCTCGTGGGATTGGGCCGCCCGCAGTCCTGCCACTCGCCGAGCTTCCCATTGTCGATGCCGAAGCTGACATGCCGATCGTCGCCGGACGACTGATAGCCGCCCGCGCTGGCATGGAGATTGAGCGTCACGCCCCGGCGCAACTGCGGGTCATACCAGCTCAACACATCGCCGAGCGTGTCATCCACGATCTTGTCCGTATGCACCCAGGCGGAGAGGGAAAAATCGCCGCGCCCCAACTGGAGCCCGTCCTTCGCCGGCACTTCGATGAAGGCTCCGCGCCCGTCGAACGCCCCGCTCTGCAAATCCACGCCATGATTGATTCCGTGATGTCCGCCACCGGAATGGTCGCGGCAATCGCCCTGCAATTTCCAGTAACCGGCCAGCCCGTGCTGGAGGTCCACTGGGGACGACGGCTTCTGGTCGGCAAGCAGGAACCGCGTGTTGCCAAGCAGCGGAAGGGCTGCGGTGTTGCTGAGACGTTTCAGGGCACCGCGGCGGGAGAAGAATTCGGCCTGGTCGTGATTGGGCATTCGATATTTGGTCCCCAAAGCCTTTAGCGCTTCTGAAAAAGCTCCGACGAAACCAAGGCCTCGAGGATGGGGCGCAGCTTGTAATTGTCTTTGCCTGCCGTCAACGCGATGGCCTTTACGGCGGAGGCATCATCCACGGTCATCGCTCGGCGCAGGGCGAAGGTGGCCAGTTGCTCCACGAAGGCCTCAGCGAACCGGTCGAGGTCTTGCACGAGCAGTTGTTTGAACCCCTCCGGTCCGTCGTAAGTGCGGCCATCGGCGAGCTTGCCGCTGGCGTTGACGGGCGGGTTGGCACCTTTGCCGGCGGTCACGCGCTCCTCGGTGCGCCACTGGCCGACGGCGTCAAAGTTGTCGAAGGCGAAGCCCAGCGGGTCGATGTGCTGGTGGCAGGCGGCACAGGCGGCGTGGGTCGCGTGCGCCTCGATTTGCATTCGCACGGTGCTTTTGGGTTGGTTGGCCGGCGTCGGTTCGAGTGGTTCGACATTCGGTGGCGGTGGGGGCGGCGTCTTGCCGAAGATGGCTTCCGAAACCCACATTCCGCGATGCACAGGCCGATGCCGGGTGCCGTCGGAAGTGAGCATGAGAATGCCCGCCTGCGTGAGCAGCCCGCCGCGATGGGTGGCTGGTTGCAACGCAACGCGCTGGAAGCCCGATGCCTTCAGCGGCGGAAGCTGGTAATGCTCGGCCAGCCGCGGATTGACCATGGTCCAGTCGGAGCTGAGGAACTCACGCAGCGGGAGGTTCTTGCTGAAGACTTCAGTGAAGTAACTGACCGACTCCAGCACCATGCTTTGCTCCAGCCACTTGTCGTAGTCCGGATACAACTTCGGGTCGGGCGGGAACATCCCGACCTTGTGCAGTTGCAGCCACTGGCGCGGGAAGGCCTCGGTGAAGCGTTTGATCTTCGCGTCGGCAAACATGCGTGCGACCTGTGTCCGCAAGGTGGCTGGCTCGTGCAGTTTGCCCGCCGCCGCCGCCGCGAAGAGTTCCTCGTCAGGCATGGAGCCCCACAAGAAATAAGACAGGCGTGAAGCCAGCTCCCAGTCGTTGATCTGGGCGCGGCGCTGGGTGGCGGAGCCCTCCTCCAGATAATAAAAATTTTTCGACGTGAGGATGCCGACCATCGCCGCCCGGTAGGCCGCGCGAAACTTCTCCCCCGCCGCCAGCTCGCGCTCCACGACTTTCACATAGCGGTCCACTTCGGTCTCGG
>CAIPBN010000806.1 GCA_903863315.1 uncultured Verrucomicrobiota bacterium
CGCGCATTACATGCTCAAGGAGATCTTTGAGCAGCCCAAGACCGTGCAGAACGCCATCCGTGGCCGCCTCGACGCCGAGGACGGCACCGCGAAGTTTGGCGGACTGAACATGACCACCGCCGAGTTGCGTGCCGTGGACCAGATTGTCATCACCGCCTGCGGCACGAGCTGGCACGCGGCGCTGGTGGGCGAATATCTCATCGAGGAGTTCGCGCACATCCCGGTCGAGGTGGAATACGCCTCCGAGTTCCGTTACCGCAACGCCCCCATCGAGAAGAACACCCTCTGCCTCGTCATCACCCAGTCCGGCGAAACGGCGGACACGCTCGCCGGCCTGCGTGAGTCGCGTCGGCGCGGGCACAAGGTGCTCTCCATCTGCAACGTCGTCGGCAGCACCATCGCCCGCGAGGCGGACGGCGGCATCTACCTGCACGCCGGCCCGGAGATTGGCGTCGCGTCCACGAAGGCATTCGTCAGCCAGGTCAGCGTGCTGACGATGTTCGCGCTGATGATGGGCCGCATCCGCATGTTGTCCAACCGGCGCGGCAGCCAGATCATCAAGGGCCTTGAAGCCATTCCCGACCAGATCCAGCGCATCCTCGACCAGAACGAGGAGATCAAGCGCATCGCTCTCAAGTATGCGCACGCCGAGGACTTCTTCTTCCTTGGTCGCCAATACAACTTCCCCGTCGCCCTCGAAGGCGCGCTCAAGCTCAAGGAAATTTCCTACATCCACGCGGAGGGCTATCCGGCCGCCGAGATGAAGCACGGCCCCATCGCGATGATTGATGAGAAGACGCCGACGGTGATCCTCGCGCCCACCGACGCGCTCTACGAAAAGACCTTCAGTAACCTCGAGGAAATCAAGGCGCGCAAGGGCCCCATCATCGCGCTCGCCACCGAGGGCAACGAGAAGATCAAGGACAAGGTCGAAGATGTCATCTACCTCCCGGCCACTTGGGAGCCGCTGCATCCACTCCTCGCCGTCATCCCGCTCCAGCTCCTCAGCTACCACATCGCCGTCGCTCGCGGCTGCGATGTGGACAAGCCCCGCAACCTGGCCAAGAGCGTGACGGTGGAGTAAGCGCTCGCGGCGACAGGGTTCGCCGCTGTTGGTGTCACCACAAGCTGGCCGCCAAAGCAAATTTGGCGGGGTGTTCCGCAATAGGCGGGTGGTTCAAGCGCAGCTTCGGCCTAGGCTGGCTGCGGTTGGGGAAGCAAAGCCCAGCCGCCTATGAACCTCTCTCTCATCGGTCCTCCGGGCGCAGGCAAGGGCACTTACAGCGCGGCGCTCGTGAAGGAGCTGTGGCTGGAGCACATCTCCACCGGTGATTTGCTGCGCCAAAATCTTCAGGACCAGACCTCGCTCGGCCTGCTCGCGCGGCGTTACATGAGCCAGGGCGAGCTGGTGCCCGACGAGCTGGTCGAGGCGATGGTGGAGGACTGGGTGCGCAAGAGCGATCCAGCGGGGGACATCCTGTTCGATGGGTTCCCCCGCACGGAATACCAGGCCCGGTTTCTGGACGACCTGTTCAGCAAGCTGGGTGGCCGGCTGGACGGCGTAATCTTGTTCAATGTTGGCGAGACGGAGATGCTGCGCCGACTGGCGGGCCGGCTGATCTGCCGGCAGTGCAAGACGCCGTTCCATGACACGCTGCGCCCACCGGCCAGCGTGGGGACGTGCGACCTGTGCGGCGGCGAGCTGCAACGCCGGCCCGAGGATCAACCGGCGTTCGCGCTGGGCCGGCTGCGGACATTCCAGCGCACGGTTCGGCCGGTGTTGGACTACTACCAGCCTTCCGGCCGACTGCGCGTGATCGAGACGGAAGGCCCCATCGAGCAGGTGCAATGGTCAGTCTTTTCCGTGCTGGAGTCGCTGCGTGCGCGGCACACGGCGTTTCAGCCAACCGGGGGGACGGTTGAGTTGCCTGGCTGGCACCGGCCGCCGCAAAAGAATAGCCCGCCGGATGGCGGAGCCAGCCTCGGGCTGGTGCTGCTGGGTGCCCCCGGATCCGGCAAAGGCACGCAGGCTGAAACCCTCAGCCGGGAACTGA
>CAIPBN010000807.1 GCA_903863315.1 uncultured Verrucomicrobiota bacterium
CCCTGGTCCACCCGGCCGCCCGGAATCTCCACGTTCTGCGCCTGCAACGCCGCGCTCACCTCCTGGATGGTCAGGCCACGCGCGCGCAACTGGTCGATGTCCACCGACACCTGCACCGCGCGGGTGCGGTTGCCGGCCATGTTGACAGAGCCGACATCGAGCACGGTTTCGAGGCTTTGCTTGATGACCTTGTCCGTGAGGTAGGTCACCTCGCGCAGGTCGCGTGGCGCGCTGACGCTCACGGTGATCACCGGCGTCGCGTCCACGTCGAACTTGTCGATGATGGGAGCCTCGGTGCCGGCGGGCAGGCGCGAGAGGATGGTGTTCACCTTGTCGCGCACGTCCTGCGCGGCCACGTCGCGGTTGCGCTCAAAGAGGAACTGGACGGTGATGCTGGAGACCCCTTCGCGCGTGACACTGGTCAGCTCGTCAATGCCCTGCACCGTGTTGATGATCTCCTCCAGCGGCTTGGTGATGCTGGTCTCCATCTCCTCCGGGGACGCTCCGCGCAGGGTGGTTGTGACCGTGACGATGGGCAGCTCGACATTGGGAAACTGGTCGATGCCGATGCTGAAAAAGGAAACCAGCCCGAGCACGACGAGCAGCAGGTTCATCATCGTCGCGAACACCGGCCGCCGAATGCACAAGTCGGCGATGCCGATACCCCTGGCCGTTGCGTCCAGCGGAGGACTGGCGGGGGCTGATGAATCGGGCTTGGCCATGACCTTACTGACCGGGCTTTGCCGCCGTGCCCTCCGCGCTCCGCACCGTCACCTTGCTGCCCTCGCGCAGCTTGCCATGTCCGGTGACAACGACGGAATCCCCGGCCTTCAGGCCGCTGAGAATTTGTTGTTTGCCGTCCTTGATGCGCCCGACCTGCACTTCGCGCACATGGGCAATGCCGTTCTCCACCACGAAGGTCTTCGTCACGCCGGCAAAATTGACAACGGCTTCCACTGGCACCACGAGGACGGGCACATCGCGCTCAATGATCAGCTCCCCGCGAGCAAAGGCGTTCGCCTTGAGCGTCAGCTCGGGGTTTCTGACCAGCACGCCGAAGGGAAAGGCACGGGTCTTGGTGTTGACCGCCGGACTGATGAGCAGCACCCGGCCCTCGAAAGTCCGGCCTGGATACTGGTCCACCGTGAAGTTAACCACCTGATCTTTCTTCACTTCGCCGGCAAAGCGCTCCGGAACGCTCGTGATGTATTTGATGAGCCGGTCGTTCACGATCCGAAAGAGCGGCGTGCCGACGTGGACGAAATCCCCCGGTCCGGCGAGGCGCTCCGTCACCGCCGCATCGAACGGCACCTTGAGCTGGGAGCGGGAGACGTTCAGCTCCGCGATGGTCTGTGAAGCCTCGGCCGATTTCAGGATGGCACGCGCCTCCTCCGCCTCGGCCGTGGCTTTGTCAAAGTCGCTGACGGAGGCGATGTTCACCTTGCGCAGCTCGGCGGTGCGCCGAAGGTTTTGCTCGGCGTTGGCCAGCGTGGCCTTTGCCCGGGCCACTTCAGCCGCCGCCCGCAGGCCAACAGCGGCATAGGCGGTCGTGTCGATGAAGGCGATGGCCTGCCCATTCGTGATTCGATCCCCGAAGTCCACGGTAGTTTTCTCGACCCGCCCCTCAACCTCGGCACAGAGCGTGGCCTCGTCCTTGGGGAAGAGCGTGCCGACGATCGGCAAACTCCGGTCCGCGCGAATGGTTTCGGTGGGCGCAACCGTCACCATCGCTCCATCAGCAGACCCCTGCTTTTTAACTTCCGGCGCCGGCTTCTGGCAGGCAGTAATCCCCGCCGCCATCAAGGCGACGAGCAGGCGGATGGCTGACAATATGAGGCCGTTTGGTTTCACGAGCGGTGCGTTCGACGCGGCGGACATGAGTTGAATTTACCCGGGCTGGTGCATAACAGGTCACACGCAGAAAAAGCACAGGGTTGAAGGGCGCTCCCTCCAACCCTGAACGCTCTGACAGCGGGGCTTGGTGTTTACTGCTTGGGCTTCCAGTTACGGACGAAGTCCACGCACTGCTTCACGTCCGGCACGGAGTTGTCCCAGTTGTATTCGTATTCGATGGAGATGTTACCATCGAACTTTTGCCGCTTCAGTTCAGCGAGAATGGCACCCATGTCCGTGATGCCGGTGCCGAAGATCGTGTCATGCTGGCCCGACCCGAGCGCGGCACGCTCCTTCATGTGGACGCTCATGATGCGGCCTTCGAGAATCTTCACGCAATCCAGCGCCTTGAGGCCGGAGGTCTGCCAGTGGCCGAGGTCCGCGCACGCGCCGATACGCGGGTCACGCTTCGCCACCTGGTCCCGGATGAAGGCGGGGTCCCATACCTTGTAGCTCGGGTCAACGACCTGGTTGCCCTGTGCATCGCGCTCCTTCTTGAAGCGTTTGGCGTGTTGGTGGATGCCGACGCGGATGTCGAACTCCTTCACGAGCTTCTCAATGAGGTCGAGGTTGTCCACGGACTCGGTGGTGACGCCGTAGAAGCCCATCGTTTTCGCAAACTCAAAAATCTTCCGCGCCGCCGCCTCGTCCTTGGGGATGGTGACGACGCCGTAGTTGACCGCACGGACCTTGTGCTGAGCGAGCTTGGCCTTCACCTGCGCGATGACCTCGGGCGAAGCGTCGTGGTTCCACGGGTTCTTCTTGGCCAGCTTGTCTTCCTTGGTCAGGAACTGGCCGGGGTAAAACTCAATGACCTTCCCGCCGGCCTCGGCGGTCTTCTCGATGGCCTCGAAGACGGAAAAGCGGTTGAAGGTGTAAGCCTGGCAGCCGATGGCGAAGCCGTTGATTTTGGCGTCGTCAGGAATCGGCGCGGCGAACGTGGGCAACGAGGCCAGCACGGCGGCCGTGGCGAGGGTGAGGAGGAAGCGGTTGCGTTTCATGATGAGTGTTCAGACCAGTCTGGCCGGTCAAGGATTCGCGGGATTACGGCGGGGCTGAGGCGATGGGTCAAGCCAGCATCTGGCTGACCACCCTCGCCCCCTCGAAGCCGGTGAGCCTGAAGTCGAGCCCTTGAGAGCGATACGTGAGCCGTTCGTGGTCGAAGCCGAACTGCTTGAGGATCGTTGCGTGCAGGTCCGGCACGGCGACCGGGTCCTTGACGATGCCCCAGCCGATTTCATCCGTCTCACCGATGACCTGGCCGCCCTTGATGCCGCCACCAGCCAGCCACATCGAGAAGGCGAACGGATGGTGGTCGCGACCAGAGACCACGCCTGAGCTGTTACGATTCTCCCCGAGCGGTGTGCGGCCAAACTCGCTGGCCCAGATGACCATTGTGTCGTCGAGCATCCCGCGCTGCTTCAGGTCCCGCACGAGTGCGGCGATGGGCTGGTCCGCCATGCCGGCGCAGAAGGGCAGCTCCTGGTTGATGTTGCTGTGGTGGTCCCACGACGCGTGCAGGAGCGTGACGAAGCGCACGCCGCGCTCGACCATGCGGCGTGCGAGCAGGCAGTTCCGCGCGAAGGTCGAGTAAGTCTCCGGCCCGCCGCCGCGCCCGCCGGGATTCTCGCGGGACTTTCGGCCCACGCCATACATGTCCAGCGTCGCCTGCGATTCCTTGCTCAAGTCCATCAGCTCGGGCGTCGCGGCCTGCATGCGGCCGGCGAGTTCATACGCGCCGATGCGCGAGGCGATTTCCGGGTCGGCCACGTGCCTGTGGCGAAGACGGTTCAAATCGCCGATGGCGTCAAGGCCGAGGTGCTGCATTTCGTCGGTGAAGCCGGGTGGGTTGCCGAGGTTGAGCACGGGGTCGCCTTGGTTGCGGAAGAGCACACCCGCGTAGGTGCTCGGGAGGAAGCCGCTCGTCCACGCGCTCGCACCGGCGCTGGAGCCGCGCCCGGCGTGCAAGACGACATAGGCCGGCAGGTCACGCGACTCATTGCCGAGGCCGTAAGTCAGCCACGCGCCGAGCGTGGGCCGGCCGAACAGCGGCGAGCCGCAGTTCATCATGAGCTGGCCGGGATGATGGTTGAACTGCGTCGTGTTCATCGAGCGCACGAGGCAGATGTCGTCCGCGATGGAACCGATGTGCGGGATCAAATCGCTCATCTCGGTGCCGCACTGGCCGTGCTTCGTGAACTTGCGCGGGCTGCCCATGAGCCGCACGCCCTCCTTCTTGATGAACGCAAAACGAACCTTCTCCAGCATCTCGTCCGGCAGCTTCTGGCCGGTCATCGCGTTGAGCTTCGGCTTCGGGTCGTAGAGGTCAATGTGGCTGGGCGCGCCCTCGAAGTAGATGAGGATGCAGTTCTTCGCGCGCGGCGTGAAATGCGACGCGCGCGCCGCAAGCGGGTCGGCGGACGGCGCGGCGTAACCCTTTTCCGCGAGCAGCGACGCGAGCGCGAGCGTGCCCATGCCGGTGCTGGCGAGGAAGTCGCGGCGTGTGAGGTTGGCGATGTCTGACGGGGACATTTCAGGTCGGAGGTTCATGGCTCAATCACGCGTGAAGAATTCATCGAGGTTTAACATCACCCGGCCCAGCGCCACGAGCGTGGCTTTCTCCGGGACTTCGGGGGCGGCTTGCTTTGCACCGGCAATCTTGGCCGCGCCGTCGGCGTTGGCCTGCGCGAGCTTGAGCTGGGCTTCGTAGAGTTTCAGCAGGCGGGCCAGTTCCTCGGCGCTCGGCGGGCGGGCCAGCGCGCGCTCGAAACCGTGGCGAATGCGCTCGGCGGCATCGGCGGTGGGCACCTCGGCCATGCGCGCGCCAAGCTGCTGCGCACACTCGAAGAAGACTGGGTCATTGAGCAGCGTGAGCGCCTGGAGCGGCGTGTTGCTGCGTTCGCGGCGCGCGCAAGTGGCGTTTGAGTCGGGCGCGTCGAAGGTCATCAGCATCGGATACGGCACGGTGCGCTGGAAGAAGATGTAAAGGCCGCGCCGGTTCTTCTCGTCGCCCTTGCTCTCGGTCCACTTCACCGAGTTTGCGTAGCCGAGCGCGGCGATGTCGGCGGGCAGTGGCGGGCGGATGCTCGGGCCGCCAATCTTCGGGTTCAGCAGGCCGCTTGCCGCAAGGTAGGCGTCGCGGACCGTCTCAGCTTCGAGGCGCAGGCGGTTCTGGCGCGCGAGGAGAAGATTGTTCGGGTCGCGGTCCTGCAACTCCGGGCGGTTGAGCGAGGCTTGCTTGTAAGTGGCGCTGGTGACGATGGACTTGATGAGCGCCTTGCGGCTCCAGCCGAGGCGCGGGAACTCCGAAGCCAGCCAGTCGAGCAGTTCCGGGTGCGTGGGCTTCTCGCCCTGTTTGCCGAAGTCCTCCACCGTGCCGACGAGTCCGCGCCCGAAGAGGTTTTTCCAGATGTGATTCACCGAGACGCGCGCGGTGAGAGGGTTCTCGGGCGCGAAGAGCCACTGCGCGAGGTCGAGCCGGTCCGGCTGCGCGGCGCGCGGCTTGAGCGCGTGCAACACGGCGGGCACGGCAGCGCGAACTTCAACGCCCTTGTCGAGGAAGTTGCCGCGCACGTGAGTGTAGGTCTTGCGCACGCCCGGTTCCTCGGCCAGCACGGCGGCGGTGGTGGCGGGCGCGGCGGGACCTTTCTTGCCATGGTCGTCAATCGCGGCCTGCAGTTTCTTCCCCTGCTCGTCCACCTGCTCGCGGAAGTATTTGGCGAGCACCTCGGTCTGCTTCGCGGTGCGCTGCTCAGGTTTGGCGGCGAGCGCGGAAGCCACGGCATCCGGCGTGAAATCAGGCTTAAGCGGGCCGGTCGCGTCCGTGGCGGCGAGGCGGAACTGGCCGAGGAGGTAAGTCTCCTTGTATTGGTGGTCCAGCGTGAAGACGAGCCGTGCGCCCTCCGGCACGTCGAGCGGCGACTTCAGCTCGAAGACGGCGACATGCGACTTCTGCTGTTGCGGCGA
>CAIPBN010000808.1 GCA_903863315.1 uncultured Verrucomicrobiota bacterium
CCCGGCGAGCGCACCTCGCTTCAGGCCGACTTGGCGAAGTCGCTGGGGCTCGTGTTCCAGTTGCAGGCGGTGGATTACACCCGCGCGCACTTCCGGAACAGCGATCTGTCGGTCCAGCAGTTGCGCGAGTTGATGGACAAGGACGATGGCCCCGCCCCGCCGGAGAGCCCCAAGGAGAAGCGGAAGAACGAAGCGCTCGAAGGCTTGCTCAAGGCGATGGAGGGCAACTCGTTTCTGGGCACCCTGCTCAAGGCCGGCTTCAAGCTCGTGGGCGACAACCCCAAGCTTCAGGCGATGACCAAGCTCGCGCTCATCGAGGCGCTGGGCAACATCCGCGGCGATCTCTCCCGCATGCGCAGCCTGCCGGAGGACATGCAGCGGCTGCTCGAAGTCTTGATCCAGTCCCGCAACGACGAGGTGCTGAAGGATCTCCGCGCGGAGCTGAAGCGCTCTGAGCCGGCGGCGAGCATCTCCATCTTCTACGGCGCGGGTCACATGGAGGACTTGGAGCGTCGCATCCGTCGGGAATTTGGCTACCGCGCGGACAGTGACCTGTGGCTGCCCGCGTTCACGGTGGATTACGCCAAGGCCGGGCTGAACCTCATCGAGGCTACCTTGTTGCGCTCCATGGTGCAGAAGCAGATGCAGGACCTGCTCCCGTTGGAAAAGGAAGCGCCGAAGGAGAAGTGACGGGGCGACCGCTGCTTGGCGAACTGCCGATGGGCGTTGGTGGACCAAGGCTGGTGCAAGGCACTCGGTCCCAGGGTCGCCAAAAATTTGCTCCCGTCCCGGCAATTTTGGCGTAAGCTCCCGCCGTTGAAAGGCGACAACCCCCTTTAACTCATGGAACGCGAAGTGTTGGATACCCACCAGAAGGCGCTGCAAATCAATCTGGACCCGTCGAAATACGGGACGTTCGTCGAGATAGGCGCGGGGCAGGAAGTTGCGCGCTGGTTTTTCCGCGTGGGCGGGGCCGCAGGCACCATTGCCAAGACCATGTCGGCCTACGACATGACCGTGAGCGATGCGATTTATGGTCCCTGCGAGCGTTATGTCAGCCGCCAGCGACTCACGGCGATGCTGGAGCGCGAGTATGCCCTGCTCATCGAGCGGCTCGGCCAGAAGCGTGGTGGGACCACCAAGTTCTTCACCTTCGCCGACACCGTGGCCGCGAAGAGCTACTCCCGAAAGGACGTGGAGGCGCACGGCTGGCTGGGCGTGCGGTTTCAGACGGAACCGCTGGGCGATCCCTCGCAAATCATCATCCACGTGCGCCTGCTGGACCCGGAGAATGTTCAGGAGCAGGAGGCGCTGGGCATCATCGGGGTGAACCTCATGCACGGGGCGCTCTACCACCACGCGAACCCCGCCGCGCTCCTCGACGGACTGCTCGACAACCTCACCACCGACCGGGTGGAGGTGGACATGGTCAAGTTCACCGGCCCGGCCTTCAACGGCGTGGACAACCGCGTGATGGCGCTGCAACTGGTGCAACGTGGGCTGACCAAGGCGGCGTTGTTCCTCGCCAACGGCGAAGTCGTGCAGCCCGCCGATGTGCTCTACAAGAAGTCCATCCTCGTCGAGCGTGGCAGCTTCCGCCCCGTGACGCGGACCACGCTGGACATGCTGGAATGCGCCACGAGCCACTTCGTGCAGGAGCCCAAGGTGCAGGGCGAGGAGGTCACGGTGCTGATGGAGATGACCTTGAAGAACCTCATTGATGGCGACCGCATTGATCCCAAGGACTTCCTCGACCGGGTGGACATCCTCGGCGCGCTGGGCAAGAACGTGCTCATCTCCAACTACGGCGAATATCACCGGCTGGCGGCCTACCTCTTCCGCCACACGAAGAAGATGATCGGCATCGTCATGGGCGTGCCGACGCTCCGGGAGATTTTCGAGGAGAAGTATTACGCGGATCTCGAAGGCGGGATTTTGGAGAGCTTTGGCCGGCTGTTCAAAAACGACCTCAAGCTCTTCGTGTATCCCTATCGCGAGCCGAAGACCGGTGCGCTCATCACCGCCGGGAACCTCCGCGTCGCCCCGCATCTGCGGCATCTGTATTCTTATCTGGTGGAGAACCGCCTCATCGAGAGCCTGCGGGACTTCGATGAGAGCTGCCTGCCCATCTTCTCCCGCGACGTGCTGGCAAGCATCCGCTCCGGCGACGCCGCGTGGGAAGGCATGGTGCCGCCCGCCGTGGGGCAGATGATCAAGGAGCGGAGGCTCTTCAACTACGGGGCTTCCGCCTGGCTGGAAGCGACCCCGCAGCCGAACTGAAAAGCGTTTCCGTCAGCGGCTGAAGAGTTCCCCGGCGCGAAAGCCCAGCCACACCGCCGCCAGACAAAGCGCGACAGACAGCAGGATGTTCCATCCGGCCGCGGGCCAGTGACCGTCTCGCACGAGCTGGAGCGTTTGCAGGCTGAACGCCGAGAAGGTCGTGTAGCCGCCGCAGATGCCCGCCATCAGAAACGCCCGCCCATGTTCGCTGCCCCACCAGCCGGTGGACGGTTGCGCGGCGGCGGCGAACGCTCCGATGAGAAACGAGCCGCTGACGTTCACCAGCAGTGTGCCCAGCGGGAATCCCCTGCCCGCCAGCGAAGTCACCCACTCCGTCAAGCCGTAGCGGAGCATCCCGCCCAGCGCGCTGCCGAGGCCAATCCACAGGTAGATTCGCATGGCGGGGAAGCTAGGAAGACCGGCGAAGACTGTCAGCGGAAATACGCAAAAGCAAAGGCCAGTGCGAGGCCCACCGCAACCGCCCACCACAGCCAGCTTACGTTCTTTGTCTTCGCGGGGTTTTCTCGCCGCTCGCCGAACTCCTCCTTCACAAACTCATCGTAGTTGAACTCGTCGTCCGGGATGCCCAATCGGTCCGTGGTGCGCTGCGAGTCCGCGTGGTCGCTCCAGCCGGTGCGCTCATCTGCCCCGCAATTCGGACACGCCAGCGCGTTGCGCGGCACATCGGATCCGCAATTGGGGCAGGTCTCCGGTGCCCTCATTTTCGCGCGGACAGAAACCACTCCACGAACTTCGGAATGCCCACGTCGATTTTCACGGACGGGTTGTAGCCCAGCTTCGCCCGCGCCTTTGAGATGTCCGCGTAGGTGATGGGCACGTCGCCGGGCTGGGCGGGCTGGCGGTCAATGTTCGCGGTCTTGCCGAGAGATTTCTCCAGCAGCGAGATCAAGTAGTCCAGCCGGACGGTCTGCGATTCGCCGAGGTTGAAGATGTCGAAGCCGAACTCCTGCCGCGTGCAGGCCAGAATGCCATCCACCGTGTCGGTCACGTAGGTGTAATCGCGCGCGGTCGAGCCGTCGCCAAAGACCGGAATGGATTTTCCCGCGCTGATGAGCGAGGCAAACTTGTGGATCGCGAGGTCGGGCCGCTGGCGTGGGCCATAGACCGTGAAGAAGCGCAGCATCGCAATGTCCATCCCGTAAACGTGATGGTAGGTGTGGCCGAGCGCCTCGCACGCGAGCTTGCTGGCGGCGTAAGGCGAGATGGCGCTGAAGATGGGGTCGGCTTCGCTGAAGGGCACCTTGGCATTCACGCCGTAAACCGAGGAGCTGCTGGCGATGGTGACTTTGCGGACCTTCCGCAGCCGTGCGGCCTCGAGGAGGTTCACCGTGCCCTCGACATTCACCCGTTGGTAGAGCGCCGGCTGTTGCAAGCTGGGTCGCACGCCCGCCCGCGCCGCGAGGTGAATGACTTGGTCGAATTGGGCCGCGGCGAAGACCTCTTCGACCGCCGCCGCGTCGGTCAAATCGCCATGCACAAAGGTGAACGGCAAGGCTAGCGCTTGCAGGCTCCGGATGTTCGCCTGCTTGAGCGCCGGCGCGTAAAAGTCGTTCAGGTCGTCAAACACCCAGACCGAATGGCCGTCGCGGAGCAGGCGTTCACAAACATGGGAACCGATGAAACCGGCACCGCCGGTGACGAGAATGTTCACAGGCGCGGAGAGTAATTACGCCCGGACAAAATGTAATTAGTAATTCGTGCGCGAACTACAGATGAGCAGTGGCTGACACCCGCATCAGCGCACCACCGCGCCGCGCTCACACCTTGGCGACGGTGGGTATTTCAAAGCCGGCCTGGTTTGCGTCCTTCAACAGCGCGTTGGCCTCCGCTTTGAGCTCGCCCGTGTGCTGCTCGGTCTTGGGATCAAACGTCAGCCAGGGGCCGACGACGTATTCGGCCCCGTCCTCCGGCACGCCCACGCCGTCGCGCATGATGGCGTGCAGCTTCATGAAGTGCTCATGCGCGTCAGCATTGTCACCGAAGCGGCCGGCCTTGGCGTTGAACGGAACCTTCTTCCCGAGCCGGTAGGAGTTGTTCATCAAGTGGCCCAGCACGCAGCCGTAATGCGCCTCGGAGGCGTTGCCGTTGGCCATTTCGGGTTTGCCGGCCCGGCAGGCGGCCACAAACGACCCCCAGTTTCCACCGGGCGTGACCTTGCCGCTCGGCACGGAAACCTTCTCCCCCTTGGCGCTGCCCTTGGGGTAGTAGAGGCCGCGCACGATCTTCCCGCCGTCCTCGAAGTAATACTCGTTCTCCACCTGGTTCTGGTAGCCCTTGTAGCTGACGTTCCGGACGTTGAAGAACACCTGCTGGCCGTTGGAATACTCGCCGATGGCAAACATCGTGTTGGGCGTTTCGCCCTGGTCCTGCCATTGGAAACGGCCGCCCAGCGCCATGACCCGCACCGGATGCGTCAGCGCCGGATCCAGCGCCCAGCGGGCAACGTCGAGCTGGTGCGTGCCCTGGTTGTTCAGGTCGCCATTGCCCGTCGCCCAGAACCAGTGCCAGTTGTAATGCACGAGGTTGGCATGGAAGTCCGCCACCCGGGCCGGGCCGCGCCAGAGGTTCCAATCGAGCTGTTCCGGGGGCGCGGAGGCGGGCTTGCTGCCGATGCCGCTGCGGGGCTTGCAGCAGTAGCCGTAGGAGACCTTGAGCTTGCCGAACTTGCCCGCCTGGATGGCGGCGTGCAGGCCGGCGATGCCGCCATCGCTGCGCCGCTGCGTGCCGTGCTGGATCACGACGCCATATTTCTTTTGCGCCTCGACCACGATGCGGCCTTCCGCCACGTCATGGCTCATGGGTTTCTCCACATAGACGTGCTTGCCGGCCTGGGCCGCCCAGATGGTCATCAAGGAATGCCAGTGGTTGGGTGTGGCGATGGAAATGGCGTCCAGCGTCGGGTCGGCCAGCGCCTTGCGCACATCGGTGACACCCTGGCAGGTGAATTTGCCGGCGGCCGCAGGGTTCTTGGCGGCGGCCTTCTGCGCCTTCCCCTCCAGCGATTTCAAGGCGCGATCCAGCACCCGTTGGTCGGGGTCGATGAGGTAAACGATCTCGACGTTCGGCTGGGACAACCAGCCGTCTATGTGCGACTGGCCGCGCCCGTTGCAGCCAGCCACGGCGATGCGCAGGCGGTCATTGGCCCCGAGGATGCGGCCGGAGGCCCGGGTGCCGCTCAACATGGCAAAGGCCCCGGTCGTCAGGGCGGTGCGTTGTAGAAAAGCGCGGCGATTCAGCGAAGGGGTGGCTGCGGTGGGTGGGTTCATTTTTGGGAAGCAGTTTTGCAGTGTGGGGTGAAATGACGGTGCGCCGGAAGGCTTTGTTGCTGGTGCGATGCGTTGCTGCCGGGCGCGCGTGGACTGGGGAAATCAGGCCAGCAACTCGGGCAACGGACCTTTCAGCTTCAAGTCCTTCAAGTTCGGATCGCTGAGGCCGAAGGTGTCGCGGCGGACGCCGGCGGCTTCCAGCAGGGTGAGGTAGAAGTTCGCCGTGGTGCGGTGGGCTGCGTGGCCGTAGCGCGGGTAGTTCAGGAAGCGGCCAGCGGTCTTGAGCCGGCCGCCGCAGTTGCCCAGCACGACCATCGGCCATTCCCAGCAGCGGGAGTGGTGGCTTTCGGCGGCATCGCTCATATAGACGATGACTGTGTTGTCGAGCATCGTGCCGCGGCCCTCGGGGACGGCTTGGAGCTTCTTCGCCAGCCGCGCCATCTGCTCGAAGTGAAAGCGCCGGATGGTGATGGCCAGCTCATCCCACGGGCGGCCGTTGTGCTCCTTGCCATGACCGATGCTGTGCTTGTCCAGCGGGATGCCCAGACCGTGGAACCGCACGCTGAAGAACGGATCGCCGCAGCCGCTGGCGAGCACGAGCACGTTGGTCAGACCGCCAATCAAGGCCGCCGTCCCAATGTCGAAGCCCGCATCCAGGCGATCGGTCTCGACTTCGGAGCGGAACTTGTCGGTGACCACCGGAGCCTTGGCGCGTAGCGTGTTTTGAATCTCGTTGAGCCGGCTGTGCCGGTGCTTCATGGACTCGAACGCGCCGAGATAGTTGCCCAGCCGCTCGCGTTCGGCGGCGGGGAGTGTCCGCTCGACGCGCTTCACGTCGTCCACCATGAAGTCCAGCAGGTTGCCCCGCGCGACGAAGTCCTCCCGGCCCGCGCCTTGCGCGACGCTGCCGAAGAGTTCGTTGTAGGCGAGGTCGGGACGGCACTGGATGGGCGCGGCCTTGTCCGGCCCCCACGCAGAGATGTTGTAGATGATGCTGTGCTCGGCGCGGTCCGAGATGCCCAGTCCGACGCGCGGGAACAGGGAAGGCACGGCCTTCGCCAGCGCGCAGTCGATGGTCTCGCCCGCCGCGCCCTTCTTCGACGAATAGCAGCCGAGCGCGCCGAAGTTGTTCGAGTGCCCGCCGCCGCAGATGCGACCCGAGAGGCCCTGGATGATGGTGAGGCGGTCCTTGAACTCGGCCAGCGGCTCCATCGCGCGGGACAGTTCGTGTCCGGCCAGCGGCACGTCCACGAGGCCGTCCGTATCGTTCTGATTCTGCGCGTTTTTGCGGCGCGGGAACGTTGTGGGCTGCACCTGCTCCGGGTTCACACCGTTGCCCTCGACGACGAAGACGAAACGGCGGGGCGCAGCCACACCAGCGGACTCGGCTGCGAGCCGCTGCAACATCGGCGCGAGAAGCGCCGTGCCGGTGCCAAGCGTGGTGCCGTGCAGGAAGGAACGACGGGTAAGGAAGTTCATGGTGGTGCTGTGGAAACTGACGCGGCTCGGGAGCTCGGATTCACGCGGTAGAGGAAGGCATCACTCGTGAGCAGGCTGACGAGCAGCGCTTTGAAGCTGCCGCCGCTCTCCACATACGCGCGGTCGGCGGCTTTGAGCACCGGTGCGTCCGCCAGCGTTTCGTTGCGGCCCATCCAGTAGCGGAAGGCGTGGCGGACGAAGACCAGGCGCACACGTTCGCTGCCGGCGAGTTTTTGAATCAAGGCCAGCGGGTCAGTGACGTCGCCGTCGAGCCGTATGTCGCCCGTCAGTGCGATCACCCCGCGCGTGTCGAGCGGCGCTTCCTTGAACACGGGACCGCGCGATTTGCCTTTGTTGTCCACATTCGCGGCGGTGGCCTCCTTGTCCTGCACGCGCTCGGTGGTGCGGAAGCGGCCGAAGTGGTCGAACTGCTCGAACGGCAGGCCCAGCGGGTTCATGCGCTGGTGGCACTGCCAGCAATACTCCGCCTTCGTCACCTCCAGCCGCTGCCGCAGGGTCTGCTCCGGCGTGTTCGGAAGCTGGGCGTCCACGGTGATGGGCAGGTCTGGCACGGTTCCACCCAGAAGCCGCTCGCGCACCCACTTGCCGCGCGTGATGGGGTGGTTGTCGAAGTTCATCGAGAAGGCGACGAGCCAGCTTGGCTGCGTGAGGATGCCCGCGCGCTGGCCGGCGGGCAGTTCGACGGGTTGCTCGGCGGTCCATTGCCAGTCGGCGGGCAGGCCGTATGCGACATGGAAGTTCTTCTTGTTCTCCGTTGCGCGCTTGGGGGTCTTCTTCTTGAAGTCCACGGCGAAGTTCACAAAGGCCTTGCGGGTGGTGAGCAGCTCCCCCAACACGTCGCGATCCTGCGCCACGATGAACTCGACCAAGCGGTCCGTGTCGCTCACCAGCACGCGCGCCTCGTGGTCTTTGTTCTCCTTGTCGTCCTTGAAGACCTCGGTTGCAAGGTGGTAGCCGAAGAACTCGCGGGAGAAGCGCAGGATGCGCGGTTTGGCCAGCGTGTCGTCGGCCAGTATCCGGCGCACCTCGCGCTCGCCCGCCTCGCGCGACGCGGCGAACTGGCCCTTGTCCAGAGCCGTCTGGAGCGCGCGGTCAGGCGGACGATCCGTCAGCGCGAAACTGAGCGCCGCTGCCAGCTCGGTGGACGAAAGCATCCGGCGACCGTGTGCGTCAGGTTCGCCGGCCCCCAGCTCACTGCGGAAAATCGCCTCGGGCAACAGCAGCACCGCCGCCAAGGTCGTGCGCGCGCCCGTGACCTGCCCGGCATCCGCCATCGTCTTCCGCGCGAAACTCAGAAAGCGCTCCTGCTCCTCGGCCGTCGCGCTCCGGCGCAGGACCAGTTTGAACTGCCGCTCAATGGCGGCGCGGAGTTGCACGTCCGTGGGTGGCGCGTTCGTGTCCAGCAGGGCCATGAACTCGCGCATCGTGTTGCCGGCGGGCTTGAACTTCCCGGCCTCGTAGCTGAAGCGCGTCTGCGCCGCGACAATCGCGTCCGCGTTGCGCAGCAGCAGCCCGGTGGTCGGCTCATCCACCGTGAACGCGCCCGCGAAGTCTTTGAATCCCTCGCCGGTGAGCGCGGAGAATGGCTGCGTCACGCCGCGCGCGTTCTTGCCCAGCTCGCCGCGCAGCAGCTCATCGTAAATCTGCGGGCTGACGCGCCACAGCCGCGCGGCAGTGGCGGGCGGCGGCGTGCCGGGCGTGGTGCTTGCAGCGAAGAGCGCCTCGTGACTCACACGGTTGCCGCCGCCGGGCAGCTCCAACGAGGGTGGCGGGGTGAGCTTGTGGCCCGCGCGCGCGAACTCCGCCGTGAGCCAGCTCACCACGCGTCCACTCGCGTGTGGACTCGGGCGCGGCTCGTCCTCCGGCGGCATCTCACCGAGCCAGAGCTTCTCGGCTATGCGCGCCCAAGTCTCGCGGGACTTTTCGGACGTGAGCGAGCCATCGAGCTGATGGAGCGCGAGCTTGCCCGCCTGCTTCCGCTCGCCGTGGCACTTGGTGCAGTGCTGCGCGAGGAAGGGGCGGACAGCCACGTTGAAATCCGTGGCAGGTGGCTCAGCCGCGTGGACATGGCTAAGTGCGGATGCCAGAACCATCCCGGCGATGAGCGGGACCAGCTTGCGGGGCAGGGGCCATGAACCCATGCGGCGCCAGTCACCGGCCCGGCGGGAAATTACACGGGAGAGCCCAGCGGTTGGCGCTGGCTCCAGCTTCGGATGGCGGCAGGGGGCGGCAGGCGGCATGCAGATTGATGCCCTCTGGTTTCTGGCAGCTTGCGGCTGAAGTCAACTGTCCAATGGGCAGCAGGGGCGCAGCGGCAGCGGCAGGGTGGGCAAAAACCCCTTGCCAGCCCCTGCCTGACCGCTAGTGTCCGCCCCGCCTGAACGCCGCGTGTGCGGATGTTCATTGAGGCTGAGAAACGTCGGTCAAACAAGCAACCTAACCTTTTAACCTCCGTTGCCCTGCAACGTCGGCCGTTAGGCAATGGAGCCTTCGCGGAACCGCCAAGTCTCCCGCAGACACCAGAAAAGAGCAGTATGTTAACCATGGAAGAAGCCATGCGGATGAGCGCCAAGCGCTTTGCCGCGGGCGAAATCGTCAAAGGCATCATCATCGAGGTCCGCAGCAAGGAAGTCCTTGTGGACATCGGCTACAAGTCCGAGGGCGTCGTCTCCCGCGGCGAATTCATGGACCCCGAGGCCGTGAAAGTCGGCGACGAGATTGATGTGCTCATCGAGAAGCTCGAAGACAAGGAAGGCATGGTCATCCTGTCGCACGAGCAGGCCGAGTTCAAAAAGAACTGGGACCGCATCAAGACCATCTGCCAGGAGGGCGGCACCGTCTCCGGCAAGGTCAAGGCCATCGTCAAGGGCGGGCTCCTCGTCCACATCGGCGTCGAGGCGTTCCTGCCGGCGTCGCAGATCGACGTCGTTCCCCCCAAGAATCTCACCCCGTTCGTGGGCAACATTTTTGAGTTCAAGGTCGTCAAGATCAACGAAGACCGCCGCAACGTGGTCCTCTCCCGCCGCGAACTGATTGAAGCCGAGCGCGCCGAGCGCCGTGGCAAGCTCCTCGGTGAGATGACCCCGGGCGACATCCGCAAGGGCACCGTCAAGAACCTCACCGACTTCGGTGCGTTCATCGACCTCAACGGGCTGGACGGCCTGCTGCACATCACCGACATGAGCTGGGGCCGCATCGGGCACCCGAGCGAGATCCTCAAGGTCGGCCAGGAAATCGACGTGGTCGTGCTCGACGTGAACAAGGAAAAGGAACGCGTCAGCCTCGGCCTCAAGCAGAAGCTCGCCAATCCTTGGGAAGCCATCGAGAGCAAGTTCCCGGTCGGCACCAAGGTCAAGGGCAAGGTCGTCAACCTCGTTGCCTACGGGGCGTTCGTCGAACTCGAACCCGGCGTCGAAGGCCTCGTGCACGTCACCGAGCTGTCCTGGACCAAGCGCATCGCGAAACCTTCCGACGTCCTCAAGGTCGGCCAGGAAGTCGAAGCCGTCGTGCTGGGCATCAACCGCGACGAGCAGAAAATCTCGCTCGGCATCCGCCAGCTCGAATCCAACCCGTGGGAACAGGCCCAGGGCAAGTATCCTCCCGGCACCAAGATCAAGGGCAAGGTGCGCAACCTCACCAGCTACGGGGCCTTCGTCGAACTCGAAGAAGGCCTCGACGG
>CAIPBN010000809.1 GCA_903863315.1 uncultured Verrucomicrobiota bacterium
AGTCGTGCGGCTGACCATGTGGCCGTGGGGTTCGATGTAGCGCATGGGGGAAGTTGGAAGTTGAAGGGTGAAAGTTGAAAGACTTACTGCGCGGCTTTTGCGGTGAGGAGGGAGCGGCGGAGGCCGCTGAGAATCTTGGTCAGCTCTGCGGCACGAGCACGCAGGTCAGCCCATTTGTCTTCTGTGCCAAAGCCTTGGCTGCGAGCAATTTCGATTTGCGCGACGACTTCAAAGAGGGACCCGGTGGCAATCTCCACAAACCTCGCGAAGTCTTGTCGTGAGGAACGGGAAGAACCTTCCGCGAGATTGGAGGCCACGGAGACGGCGGCCCGGCGCATCTGGGAAGTCAGTCCGAACCGTTCATCATCGGGGAAGGACTTCGTCACTTGATAGACAACTTTGCTGAAAGCCAGCGCCTGCTTCCACGCTTCGAGCCGCTCGAAGTTGAACTCAAATGGTTTGGTCGGTGGCGAACTCACGCAGCCTTTCAACTTTCACCGTTCAACTTTCAACTCTTCCCCGCCCACGCCCCTGTCGCGCCCTTCACCGTCGCCTTCGCGAGCGGCTTCGTCGTCGGGTCGCTGAAGGAGAGGAGGACGCGCTTGGCGCGGTGGGGCTTCTTCTCGGCCAGGTGCTTCAGCGCGGTGCGGAAGGCGTCGAGGCGGAAGTCGGCGTCGCCCTCGGAACGGTCCACGCGGTCGAGGAAGGCGGCGACTTCGATGAGCTTGTGCCGCGCGTCCATGAAGTATTGGTCGAGCACTTGTTGGCGAGTCATAGCGTGAAGCCAATTAACCGCAGGCCAGCCCGGATGACAACTCGGGATTGGCTAGTGCGGCCGACTGGCAGCCGTCGTTCGTGGGCAACGGCAAGCCCAGCCGGGCTGGCGCACCCTTTCCTATGCAGTCCCACGGCCAAATGCCGGACCACGGCGGTGAACCGCCAAAACAGTTGACGCTTCGCCACCCGGCTGGAAACTCTCCGCCGCGCGCGAAGAACGGATTCGTCATTCGGAATTCGGCCTTCGCCACTGCCGTGCCGTTGCCACCACTCATCGAGATCGTCCCGCTCACGTCCCCCGTGCGCGCCGAGATCACCGTGCCCGGCTCCAAGAGCATCACCAACCGCGCCCTCATCCTCGCCGCACTCGCCGACGGGCGCACCACCCTGCGCGGCGCGCTCTGGAGCGAGGACACGCAGGTGATGACCGACTGCCTCCGCGCGCTCGGCTTCACCGTGGACGTGCAGCCCGACCACGCCGAGTCCTGCAACCGCACCATCACCGTGGACGGGCTGGGCGGACGCCTCCCGCGCGCGGGCACGGCGGAGCGGCCGCTGGAGCTGTTCGTGGGCAACGCGGGCACGGCGGCGCGTTTCCTCGCGGCGATGGTCTGCCTCGGCGACGGCGTGTATCGCCTCAGCGGCGTGCCCCGGATGCACGAGCGCCCGCAAGCCGCGCTCTTCGCCGCCCTGCGCGAACTCGGCTACCGCGTGGACTCGCCAAACGATAAGCTGCCCGCCGTCATCTACGGCGAAGGCAAAAGGCAAAAGGCAAAAGGCAAAAGTGCGTGTTCGGTCAGTGTGGTGGACAGTTCGCAGTTTGCCTCCGCGCTGCTGCTGGCGGGCGGCGTGGGCGGCTGGCAGGTGGAAATCATCGGCGCAAACGAGGACGAACTGCCCTACGTGGACATGACCCGCGAGCTGGTGAAGGTCTTCCCGGCCAAGGGCGGCGAGTTCCAAATCGAGCCGGACGCGTCGAGCGGGAGTTATTTCTGGGCGGCGGGGACGCTGGAGGTGCTGGAGAACACCAAAGACGCTAGCGGCCAAACCGTTTGGCGTTCACGCCCTACTGTTCGGGTCAAGAATTGGCCCCGGTCCGGCTGGCAGATTGACGAGCGTTTCCTCAACTACTTCGCTGGCGCTCAATCGCTCACCCCCTCATTCGTGCAGCAAGTCATTGCACCGGACGCAGTCGCGTTTGCGAAGAAGCAGGCTGACGATGCCCGACACGGGCCGGAGCTAGACGTTTCACGGAGCCGTGACTTGGGCGACTCGATAATGACCGCGATTGCCACTGCTCCGCTGCTGGTGATGAAGCAAGCCAACTTCACCGACCTCGGCCGCCTCCGCGTGCAGGAGTGCGAGCGCGTCGTCGCGCTGCGGACGGAGCTGACCAAGTGCGGCGCGAAGGTCATCGAGGAGGGTGACATGCTCACGGTTTTCCCCTCCGCGCTCCACGGCGCGGAAATCGAGACCTACGACGACCATCGCATGGCGATGTGCTTCGCAGTTCTCGGCTTGAAAGTGCCCGGCATCAAACTCAAGCATCCCGCCTGCGTGAAGAAGACCTTCCCCAACTTTTTCCAGAAGCTCGCCACCCCGCCCCCCCACGGCCTCGGCACCGAAATCCGCGACGCCGCCACCGGCCGCAGGCTCGCAGTGGAGGAGTTGTTTGCGGACTGATTTAACACAAAGAAGCGAAGGCGCAAAGATGAAGCGACGGCATCAGTTCCTTCTGCTTGCGACACTGGCTGTGCTCGCCGTTGCCGTCCATTTCGTAAGCCGGGAGGTGGCAGGACATGTCTTCTACTCAGGCCCCGATTTCAAGGTTCTCTTCGCGGATGGGCGGGCTTTGAACACGAACGATATCCAAGACATCGTGAAGCGTTACGCAGCGGAGAAGAATGCTGATTTCGATTTTAGTCGGGCGAGGTGCTTCATCATGCTCACGCCGTTGGACACGAATGTTCTGGCCACCGTGGATTTCTTATCCGGCGGTTTCGGATCGCCCATGCTTCATGCTGACATCGGGCGCGATGGAAAAGTGCTCCGACACTTCCAGGGTATTGCGCGATGCGGTCATGGCGGGAACTGAATGCTTAATCCTTTAACCGGAAACCTAACTTTGACCAAACCCTTCGTCATCGCCATTGACGGTCCCAGCGCCAGCGGCAAGGGCGTCACCTCGCGCCGCCTCGCGCAGATGCTCGGCCTGCTCACCGTGGACACCGGCGCGATGTATCGCACGCTCGCGTGGCATTGCCTCCGCATGAAGGTGGACGTGAATGACGACAAGAAGGTCGCCGCGCTCTGCCGCAAATGGAAGACCAAGCTCGTGGCCGAGGAGGGCCAGGTGCGCCTGCTGGTGGACGGCTACTTCCCCGCAAAGGAAATCCGCACCTCCGAGGCCAGCGCCGCCGTCGCGCACGTCGCGCAGGTCCGCGCCGTCCGCGACTGGATGAAGGCCAAGCAGCGCGAGTGCATCCAGTTCGGCAGTTGCGTCATGGAAGGCCGCGACATCGGCTCGAACATCTTCCCGGAGACGGATTACAAGTTCTTCCTCGATGCCAGCCCCGAGGTCCGCAAGCAGCGCCGCGAGCGCGAGGGCGTGCAGGAAGACGTCCACGCACGAGACAAACGCGACAGCTCGCGTGCGCATTCGCCGCTCATGCCCTCGCTCGGCGCGATGATTGTGGACAACTCGCACCATTCGGTGCAGGAGACGTGCGACATCATGCTCGAGGAAATCAACCGGCGGCGGAAGGCCAACCGGCTCGCGCCGCTCAAGCCGGTGGCGTGAGCGTGCCGCGCATGAAGCCCGTCTATCGCCTCACCTGGCTTTTCGCGCGCGCCTCCTTTGCGCTCGGTCACCGCTGGCGCGTCTTCAACGCGGAACGTGTCCCGCTCACCGGCCCGGTGATCCTCGCGGCGAATCACGCCAGCTACCTTGACCCGCCGCTCGTCGGCAGCGGCGTGCGCCGGCCCATCAATTACCTCGCCCGCGAATCGCTCTTCCGCTCCCCCATCTTCGGCTGGTATCTGCGCGCTCTCAACGTCGTGCCCGTGGACCGCGACGGTGGCGGTGCGGCGGGTTTGAAAGGCATCCTCGACCGGCTGCACGACGGCGGCGCGGTTATCCTCTTCCCCGAAGGCACGCGCACGAGGGACGGCCAGTTGCAGCCCGCCCGCGCGGGCATCGGCCTCACCGTCATCAAGTCCGACGCGCCGGTCGTGCCCGTGCGCGTGTTCGGCACGTTCGAGGCGTGGAATCGTCACCGGAAATTCCCCCGCCCCCGCCGCGTGATGGTGAAGTATGGCGTGCCGCTGGATTTCAAGACCCTGCGCGAGGAGGCCAAGACCTGCCCCAAGCCGCGCCTGAAGCAAATCTACCAGGAAATCGCCGACCAGCTCATGGCCGCGATTGCGAAACTGGAGCCGGTGGAGGACGCGCCGGCCAAGTAGGACAGGCATCCTGCCTGTCATCCATCTGGCACCGGACGTGGCGCTCGCAAACGCCGCCACAAAGTCAGCCGCCCGTCTTGGACTGCGCCGGCAAGTGGAGCGCGACGGCGCTTTTCCCGTGCCGGCGATTTGCAATCGCCGCCCAGACCATTCGTTGGCCACCGACGGCGACTGCGAGTCGCCGGCACTGCCACCGCGAACACCCGCCTTGCCCATCGCGTCGAACGCCGGTATCACGAACGCCTCACCTCGCCCATGAACCTTCGCTTTCGCTCGTCCCGCGCAGTCTTTGCTATCTTCTCGCTTCTCTTCTCCATCCTCTCGCCCCGCGCCGCTGACGCGCCGCCAGACCCGCGTTTCACCCCCGAGATGGCCGAGTTCGTGAAGCGCTTCAAGGGCGGCGGGATGCTCCAGGATGGCTCCGCGAAGCCCACGCCCGCCGAGTCGCTCAAGCAGTTCAACGTCGCCCCCGGCCTGCGCTGGGACCTCGCTGCCACCGAGCCGATGGTCCGCCAACCGCTCAACATCCACTTCGACGACCGTGGCCGGATGTGGGTCGTGCAGTATCTCCAATACCCGTTCCCTGCCGGCCTCAAGGTCACGAAGTATGACCAATACCTCCGCGCCATTTACGACAAGGTCCCGCCGCCGCCACCGAATCACTTCAAGGGCAAAGACCGCATCACCATCCTCGAAGACACGAACGGCGACGGCACCTTCGACAAGGCGAAGGACTTCGTCTCCGACTTGAACATCGCACGCAGCGTCGTCACCGGACGCGGCGGCGTGTGGGTCTTGAACCCGCCCTATCTCCTCTTCTACCCGGACAAAAACCGCGACGACATCCCCGACGGCCCGCCCGAGGTGAAGCTCTCCGGCTTCGGCCTCGAAGACACGCACAGCGGCGCGAACTCACTCGCGTGGGGCCCGGACGGCTGGCTTTACGGCGCGCACGGCAGCACCTGCACGGCGGACATCAAGGGTGTGAAATTCCTCGGCCAGGCCATCTGGCGTTATCATCCCGTGAGCGGTGACTTCGAGGTCTTCGCCGAGGGCGGCGGCAACACCTTCTCCGTCGAGTTCGATGCGCAGGGCCGCGTGTTTTCC
>CAIPBN010000810.1 GCA_903863315.1 uncultured Verrucomicrobiota bacterium
CCTGGGCGAGCGCCTCGACCACCGGCCCAAGCAGCTCTCCGGCGGCCAGCAGCAGCGCGTCGCCATCGCCCGCTCCTTGGTGAACGACCCGCTCCTCATCCTGGCCGACGAGCCCACCGGCAACCTCGACTCCAAGACCGGCCTCGAAATCCTCGACACCTTCGACCGGCTCAACGCCGGCGGCAAAACCATCGTCCTCGTCACGCACGGCAACGAGGTGGCCGAGCGGGCCCAGCGCGTGGTGCACATGAAGGACGGCGTCATCGACCGCGAAGTAATCAACCGCCCGGCCCCGGCGCGCGTCCCTGAACCGGCGCTTCGGCGATAAGGGCTTAACCGCTTACACCAACTGCTATCGTATTTAACGGCGGTAGAGTTCGGAATCCCAGACCGGCTACACCGGCCCAGGCTCGGTCGCCGCGGCGGCGGCCGCGCTCAAGGCTCCCTCCACCAGATCGAAACCTAGGAGCGTCGCCAGCCGTTGCGAACGCACTCCATAAAAGCCGGCGAAATCCCGGACCCGGGTGGCCAGCTCGTCCCGCGAAGACCGGCGGCGGCGCTTCAGCGCGGTGATCATCAGGTTTTTGGCCGTATGCTCGGTGGAGATGAATTCGATGACCTTGGTGTCGTAGCCCGCCCACTCCAGCAGCAGCGCCCGGATGGAGTCGGTCACAAACTCGGCTTCGCGCTCCAGCAGGATGCCATGCCGCAAGGCCGGCGCGAGCATCGGCGGCGGGACAATGTTCGGCCGCAGCTCCTGATGGCAGCAGGGCGAGACCACGAGCAAGCGTGCACCGCCCGCGATGCCCCGGGCCAGGGCGTCGTCCGTGGCCACGTTGCAGGCATGCAGGGCGATCAGCACGTCCACGGTGTCCAGCGGAGTGGTGGCGATGGTGCCCGCCTGGAAGTGCAGGCGCTCGAAGCCGCAGGCTGCGGCCACCCGGTTGGCCTCCTCGACCAGCTCGCTGCGCACCTCGACCCCCGTCACGCGGCTGCCGGCGAAGCTCATCTGATCCACCAAGGTGCTCGTGGCGAAGGTCAGGTAGCCCTTGCCACAGCCCATGTCCACGACGTTCAAGGGCCGCTGAATCAACTGTGTCTCCGGCCGGCCCTCATCCAGCAGCTCGGCAATGCGCCGGGCCCGGCGGCGGGTGCGGCCAGTGGACCGTTCCGCTTTCGGGTCGGCGATGGGCGGCACAGGCGCGCCGTGGGCAAAGGCTTCCGCGAACAACGGTCGCAGCACCTCGACGAACTGGTTGATCTGCCGGAACTTCGCCCCCATCGCCTCGCGCACCAGGCCGTCCGCCTGGGTCACGCCGAGCTCCCGCAGCCACGGCTCCGTGGACAGGATGGCGCGGGGCTTGGCCCGGTCGTGCTCCAGCGGCGGCGGGGCTTGATGCACGGCCTCGCCCACCGTGAGCCGCATGGTCCCGTCCGGACGGCAGGCAAGCTCCACCGACTCGTTCGTGGTGAACAAATTCGCCGTGGCGAAGCCCGAACCAATGCGGCGGGCCAGTTCGTCCTGAGCCTCGTCCGGGGTCAGGTTCTTGAGGATGTCCCGCGTCTCGAAGCGGTAGTTGAAGGCGAGCCGCAAGCCCGCGCGGAGCTGGACCGGGCGGATGAAGATGTTTTTCAGCCCCGGCTCCACGGCCCGCGGAGCGCCTAGGGTGAGCTTCACAAAGCTGCCCAGCATCACGGCCCGGCGGAACCGCGAGAAGAACTGCTCTTGAGTTTCAGAGGTCACGTGTTGGTCGGCGCCAGCCACCACGCGCAAAAGCGTGGCGGCGCGCACGGCTTGTTGTTACACCTTGCCGCAATGAAATTGAAGCACGGTCTCCACCTCGCCTACTGCACGAACATCCACCGGGGCGAGTCCTGGCCGCAGACCTTCGAGTCGCTCCAGAAATACGTGCTGGCAGTCCGCAACCGGCTCGGCACCAAGGATCCCTACGCCATCGGCCTGCGACTCGGTGCGGACGCGGCGCGGGAACTCGCGGACACGGCGACACTCACGGGCTTCCGCCGCTGGCTGGAGGCGGAGAACTGCTACGTCTTCACCATCAATGGCTTTCCCTACGGCCGCTTCCACGGCACCCGCGTGAAGGAGCAGGTCTATGCGCCCGACTGGACGACGCCCGAACGGCTGGCCTACACGAACCTGCTCTTTGATTTGCTGGGGGAAATCGTCCCGGCGGGGGTCGAGGGCAGCGTCAGCACGGTGCCGGTCTCGTTCAAGGAATTCCTGCGCACCCCGGCGCAGGAACGAACCGCCCGCGACACGTTGTGGAAGTGCGTGGAACACATCGAGCGGGTGAGCCGCCGCACCGGCAAAATCCTGCACCTCGGACTGGAACCCGAACCGCTCTGCCACCTGGAGACCAGCGCCGAGGCGGTTGAGTTCATCGAACGGATGCGGGCCGACCGACCCGGCGACCTGCGGCTCGATGAGCATCTCGGCATCAACTACGACTGCTGCCACCTGGCCCTCCAATACGAATCCCCGCGCGAGGCCCTGGGCCGGTTGCGGCAGCACAAAATCAAGGTCAGCAAGCTGCACCTCAGCAACGCGCTCAAGGTGAAGCCCACCGCCGAGGTGCGCCAGGCGCTCCACGCCTTCGCGGATGACGTGTATTTCCATCAGGTGATTGCGCGCTCG
>CAIPBN010000811.1 GCA_903863315.1 uncultured Verrucomicrobiota bacterium
ACGGGAGATCAAACCGGCGGCGTTTATGCGTTGTGCGAGGCGCGCGTGCTGCCCGGTGGCGGCCCGCCACCGCACATTCACCATCGCGAGGATGAGTCCTTCTTCGTGCTGGAGGGTGAAATCACATTCCAGCTCGCGGGGAAAAAGGTGGTGGCCAAGGCGGGTTCTTTCATCCAGGGACCGCGCGGCATTCCACACGCCTTCAAGAACGAGAGCACTGTGCCGGCGCGCATGCTGATCCATGTGTCGCCGCCAGGCTTCGAGAAGTTCCTCGCCGAGTTCGCCACGCCGGTGCCGTCCTTCGATTCGCCGCCCACGCCGGTGACCCCGGCGGACATTCAGAAGCTGCTCGCCGTGGCTCCTGGTTACGGCATTGAAATTCTCCCGCCGCCGCACTGAGCAGTGCCAGAAGGCCGTCGCAGACGCCGGCGATACGGCCAGCCGGAGGCTTGCGCCAAGCTACTCGAAAGCTTCGCGCACGGGTTGACCGATGGTGTTTGGGGGCAGTTTGAAGCCGAGCAGCCAGGCGATGGTCGCGGCGGTGTCAGGCAAGGAAATGGGGGTGGTGAGCGAATGGCTCCGCTTCACGCCAGCGCCCCACGCGATCCACGGAATCGTCATGTCCTCCGGGCGATCCACGCCGTGGCTCAGACCGGCACCACCGTGGTCGGCGGTGATCAGGAAAATCACATTGGTCACGCCGGCTTGCGCGATGCCGGTGCGCAGGGTTTTGAGCGCCGCATCACACTCGGCCAAGGCGACGAATTGCTCGGGAGACGGCCAGCCATAGTAGTGCCCGGCGATGTCGGCGTCCGAGAGGTGGACGAACATGAGCCGGGGCTGGTGTTGCGCGAAGTATTTCACCGCCTGCTCGGCCACCTTGCCGGCGGAGAAGACGTTCGTGCCGTAGTAGTCCCGCGGGTCGGGCACCGGGTAGGAAATCACATCCGCCGAGCCGGGCGGGAAGAGGTAACCGAGCTTGTCCTTGGCCGAGAACATCGCGGCGCTGAGACCGTTGGACTTGGCCAGCATGAAAACGGTCGGGAACCGCAGCGGGCCAAACGCGGGAATCCACATGTTCCAATAGACTTGGTGCACCTCGGGGGCCAGGCCGGAAAGCATCGAGCTGTGGGAGGGCAGGGTGAGCGGCGGGATGATGCTACGGGCGGTCCAGGTGGTCGCGCCCTCCCGAGTCATCGCGTGCAGCGTGGGCATCTGTGCCTGTTGCAGGAAGTCCGGTCGCCCGCCATCCAGGCTGACCAGCACGATGTGCGCTGCGTGCGCGGCGCTGGTCGTGGGCGTGAGCGGGGGGCGGGGGGCAGTAATGGCCGCTGGTGAATTGGTTTGAGTTGCAGGGGAGGGCACCGCCTGGGGCTTTTCTTGGCAGGCGACCA
The DNA here is from genome assembly GCA_903863315.1 of uncultured Verrucomicrobiota bacterium. Taxonomy (GTDB): domain Bacteria; phylum Verrucomicrobiota; class Verrucomicrobiia; order Limisphaerales; family SXTU01; genus SXTU01. The sequence continues at coordinate 1,395 of CAIPBN010000811.1, forward strand.
AGGCCAGCGTGACTGCCAGCAAACCCATCAGCTTGGTGAAGTTTTCAGATTTCAAAGGTATTCCCAGCGGTCGAAGCAGGCGGCCTGACCGTAAGGCTCTCCGCGTTCATCGAGAAGATTCCAAACCACCGCCTGAGCGATGCGGAAGCGTCGGCCGGACTTGGAGATGCGCACGCCGGAGTAGTTCGCGATGTGGCCATGCTGGGTCACCTCGGCGAGCAGCCGGGCGCGCTCCTCACGGGCCACGGGTTCGGCCGTGAAGCGCGACGGCGTGCGGGTGAGTTCCTCCCAGGACATTTCCCAGAGCGCGAGCGCCGCGCGGTTGCCGTAGTTGAGCACCGGGTCCGTCTGGGTGCCGTGGGAGACGAGGACGAAGGGGGCCTCAAACACGTCACGGGCGAAGGCACGCGGATCGGTGCCAGTGGACAGCAAATCCCGCCTGAGCCAGTGGCGAAAGCTCCGGGCCAAGGTGGCCGCGTGGGCGATGGCCCAGTCCGATGCCCAAGGGGCTTCCATGAAAAGGTTGGTCCGGTTGCGGGAGTAGTTTGATCCAGTGGTCGCCTATGGTCGGCCAATGCCCGGTTTCAAGCGGTTGAGTTGTTGTCTATTAAACTACTTCAACCAGCACGCGCACCACTCGCTACTACTGCCGCGAACTCGGTTGCCGAAGAATTCACCGAAGACATGGCGGCGGCAACTCAAGAAACCTGATGCGATTCTGAGTTCGCGGCCGTTGCCGAAACGTTCGGCCATCGAGGGCAAAGGTGCGCTTGGCGGGTTCAAGGCCAGCCGCCAAGCATCTCTGTATCGGGGTTTCCCCCATCCAGCAATCGGAACCCCTGCCCGATACCGCGCTCTGCGCGCGCGCGTAGGATGCGGCCATGAAAACGAACAAGTCGCTGGTTCTCACGGTGCTGGTAGCGCTCCTCGCCACGTTCGGTCGTCCGGCTTCGGCGGCGGTGGCCGGGGCCTCGACGGATCTGGCGGTGCTGGTGGTCAGCGCGACCACCAATGACGCGGCGCTGCCGGCCATCCGGCAGGCCCTCGACTTCCTGGGCACGCCTTACACGGTCCACGTCGCCAGCGCCCAGCCCGGCACCCTCACCGCTGACCGGCTCGCCAGCGGCACCCGCGGCTTCTACTCCTCCGTCATGCTCACCGACGCGGCCCTGGCCTACAGCCCCGACGGCACCACCTGGACCTCGGCCTTGAGCC
>CAIPBN010000812.1 GCA_903863315.1 uncultured Verrucomicrobiota bacterium
CATGCTGGAGAAGTGCAAGCGCGAGCAGGCGGGTTTCGTCCTCCTTAGCACGAGCCGGGTCTATGCCATTGAGCCGCTCGCCAAACTGCCGGTTGTGGCGTGCGATGGGGTATTTCAGTTACGTGCGGATGCACCGTTGCCACCGGGGGTGTCCACTCAGGGAGTGGACGAGAGCTTCAGCACGGCCGCGCCAGTGTCGCTTTACGGGGCGAGCAAACTAGCGAGCGAGGCTCTGGCGCTGGAATACGGATCGACCTTCGACTTCCCCGTCTGGATCAACCGTTGCGGTGTGCTGGCAGGAGCGGGCCAGTTTGGGCGCGCAGACCAGGGCATTTTTGCTTACTGGCTCAACGCGCACCTACGTCGCCGTCCGTTGCGCTACATCGGCTTCGATGGCGAAGGGCATCAAGTGCGCGACTGCCTGCACCCGCGTGACCTTCTTCCGCTGCTGCAGAAGCAAATGTCAGTGACACGTGATCTGACCAAGCCACGGCTGCTTAACGTAGCTGGCGGCGTGGAGTCGGCCTGCTCACTGCGCCAGTTGACCGAGTGGTGCAATGCACGCTTCGGGGCGCATCCCGTGACCCGTGACCCGCGGCCGCGGCCATTTGACCTGCCGTGGGTTGTGCTCGACGCCCGACGGGCGCATGAAGTTTGGGGCTGGCACCCGCAAACTCCGCGCGACGTGATTTTCGAAGAAATTGCGGCGCACGCTGCTGACAACCCGCAGTGGCTGGAGCTTTCGACGTGATATTGAGCCTCTCCCGTTGGCCCTTCTTTCGGGACAGGTTCTCTGCGGCGAACATGGGGGGCACGACTACTCGGGAACTTGCAGTCGTGCGAACAGCAGGACTCACTCAATGTGTGGAATAGCAGGCATCCTAAGCCACGGGCCGTTGCCGGAGGTGGCTCGTGCCGCCCTGCCATTGATGCTCGCTGCGGTGCGTCATCGTGGTCCAGACGATTCTGGCCAGTTCGTCTCGGCAAACGGGCAAGCCGCTTTGGCCCACACGCGGCTTTCCATCCTCGATCTCAGTCCCGCCGGCCATCAGCCGATGGTCTCGCCCGACGGGCGGTTCGCCCTCGTATTCAACGGGGAGATTTACAATTTCCGAGATCTTCGGGCATCGCTACAGGAGCAGGGAGTTGTGTTCCGATCGAATTCGGACACGGAGGTAGTGCTTCGTGCTTATGAGGCCTACGGAGCCGGGTGCGTGGCGAAACTGCGCGGTATGTTCGCCTTCGCGTTGTGGGATGAGTGGGAAAAGACATGCCTGCTCGTCCGTGATCCATTCGGCATCAAACCACTCTACTTTGCGGAAGCTGGCGTCCGACTGGTATTCGCCTCGGAAGTTCGGGCATTGCTCGCGTCCGGCCTCGTGCCAAGTGACCTGGATCCACGCGGATTACACGGCTATTTCCGCACCGGCTCAGTGTCGGAGCCGCTCACGTTGCTCAAGGGGGTGCAGTGCCTTGAAGCAGGTCACTTCGCCATTTGGCAAGCTGGTCGTTTGCAAACGCAGTGCTACTGGCGATTGCAGTTTGACCCGCAAACCGTCGCTCAGCCTGAAGCGGTGGACCTCACCAGGACGGCGCTGCTGGATTCTGTTGCACATCACTTTATCAGCGATGTTCCGGTCGGAGTGTTTCTCAGTGGTGGAATTGATTCCACGGCGCTCGTGGGGCTCGCCCGCACGGTGGGGCGGGAGAACTTGCACACCTACTCCCTAGCCTTCCCCGGCACGCCTGGCGATGAGGGCGGTCTGGCGCAGCGCACCGCCGCCCACTTCGGCACCACCCATCACGAGTGGAAACTGGACGCCGCCGCC
>CAIPBN010000813.1 GCA_903863315.1 uncultured Verrucomicrobiota bacterium
CTACGGGCAGAACGGCCCGGTGGCCAAGGCCTTCGAGCTTTACACCAAGGCGATCGAGCTCAATCCCCGGCAGGCCATCTATTACCACAATCTGGGCTCGGTCCTTGTGCTGCATCGGAAAGAGGCCGCCGCCCACTACCGGGTCAGCGACCAGCAGGTGCTGCGCAATGCACTGGAGCTTTATCGGCTGGGTCAGAAGTTCGACCCGACGAACTTCCAGCTCGCGACCGACTTGGCGCAGGTTTACTACGGGATCCAGCCGGCGGAGCCCGAGGCGGCCATTGCGGCCTGGACCCAGGCACTGCGTCTCGCCCGGGATGGCTTGGAGCGCGAGGGAGTGCATTTGCACCTGGCGCGCTCGAAAGCTGCAGCGGGCCAGCTCAACGAGGCGCGGGCGCACTTGAACTCCGTCACCAATGCGACGCTCACGGCGGTGAAAGGCCGGCTGACCCGGGAATTGGTGGAAAAAGCCCTGCCGCCGCCAGCGAAGGACGATGACCGGCGCAAGAACCCGCCGTGACGCTCTCGGGAAGGCGGCTACCAGACAAATTTCGTCTGTTCGAAAGATATATTACACTTTTGCCCCCCAATGTCCGTCTGTATCCGCCGTGAAGTTGAACATTAAGAACTGTTTGGTCCGCCACCTGAGCGGGATTCCCAGCGTGAGCGCTCTGATCGCCTTGCTGATTTCAGTGTTTTGCGCCGGAGCCGGCCCGACTTCCCCGAGCAGTGCCCAAGCCGTTGCCAGCACCGATCAAGTCACCGCGCTCGCCGCCCTGGAGGCGCGGGTGACCGATGCTCATGAGGATATTTACCGCTGGTTGCGGGAAATGCCCGCGCTGGATGAGAATCCCGAGGAGGAGCCGAACCACATGTTGAGCCTCCGGATTGACCACCGCTTCAAGATCGTCAGCGAAGCCATCGCTGAATTCCGCCGGAAGCATCCGGGTGCCGCGGTCATCGAAGGCATTGAGGCCCCGTTCCGCGAGGAAATGGTCCGGCTGCTGGAAATGGTCCGGCAGTTGGAAATGACCCGGCATGAACAGCCCGACAGCGCGGAGCCTTGGAGTGAACTGGCCCACCAGCTCCTCCACACCGGTCGTGTGGTGGAAGCCTTTGAGTGTTTCGAGAAGAGCCTCGCGCTGCTGCCGCTGGAGGCATCCTATTACGCTGATTTTGGGACATCCCTGTTGATTTACCGCCAGGATGCCGCCGCCCATTACAAGCTGACCGAGCAGGCGGTTTTTGACAAAGCTCTGCGGATGTATCGTCGGGGCATGAATCTGGAGCCGGAAAACTTCCGTTACGCAGTCGCGTTGGCGGAAATCTACTACTTGATCACCCCGGCACGTCTGGTGGATGGCCAGACGGCGTGGGAACACGCCCTCAACTTGGCTGGGAATGAAAGCGAGCGCAACGAGGTCATGGTTCACCTCGCACGCTACGCAATCAATCGCGGCCATCCCAACTTGGCCAAGGTTTACTTGGAGCAGGTGAAGGAGCCGCGCTGGACAGTGCCGAAGCTGGCCCTGCTGCGCCGGATTACAGACTCGGAGAAGAATCCTGCGCCGACGTCCGTTGCTCCGTGAGTTGAGGCTGTGCGCTTGCACGGCCTGCAAAACCGGGGTTCATAAGCCCCCCCTCAGATTGTTTCGAGGGCGATCAACGGATAGCTCGTGGCCGTCGCGGTTGCGCGATCCAGCGAGTCCGCTGCGCCGAGAGGCATCACAGTAGCCAGGCTGTGAGCAGAAGGGCAGGGTGGGGCGAGTTCATGTCAGGCTGGCAGTCACGACACACTACCTGCACCGGATGTTGAACGTGAGATAGGGGCACCATGTTTTGAATATCCCAGATCCCGCCTCGTCAGGCACACAACCGTTATGCGACTCCCGGCAATCCTTCTGGCCATTTCCTTGGTCTCAGCCTCGGTTTCACCCGCCAAAGACGCTCCGCTCCGCACGCCGGAAGAACGTTTTGCCAGTCTGGCGAAGGCTGAAGAACCAAGCTTCCGCCGCCATGTCGTGCCGTTGATCAGCCGCGCGGGTTGCAGCGGGCGCGAATGCCACGGATCGTTTCAAGGCCGCGGCGGCTTCCAGCTTTCCCTCTTTGGTTACGACTTCGACAAGGACTGGAAGCAGTTGACGGTCAATGCAGACGGTGACGAAAAACAGGTCCGCATCAACCGTGAGCAGCCGGAGAAAAGCCTCCTGCTCACCAAAGGCACCAACGAAGAGCCGCACAAGGGCAAGGAGCGTTACAAGAAGGGCTCATGGGAATACAATCTGATGCTCAAGTGGATTCAGACCGGAGCCAAGTCCGACGTGGAAGCGACCGGTGATTTTGAGCGGCTCGAGGTTTTCCCCAAGGAAATCGTTTTCAAGCGGCTGGGTGAGAAGGTGCAGCTCCGTGTGCTAGCGCACTGGAAAGACGGCACTGTCGAGGACGTGACGCAGCTCACGCGGTTCCGATCGAATGACGACTCTGTTTCCACCATCTCGATGACCGGGGCCGTGGAGGCGAAGGATCGGGGTGACACACA
>CAIPBN010000814.1 GCA_903863315.1 uncultured Verrucomicrobiota bacterium
CCTTCCAGAAGCCCAGGCCGTAGCAGAGGTGTGAGACCACAATCAACGGGGCCACCCGGGCCGCGCTGGACAGGCAGTGCGAACTCGACACCAAGGTCTGCACGAGCACCGCGCCCGCGTAGAGCGCCAGCGGCCAGAGCAGCAGCCTGGGCAGGAACGGCGTCAGGACGAGATACAGTAGAAACAGCGGCGGCACAAAGTTCGGCGCGGAGCCGAGCGTGGGATGCAGGCGGAACTGCTCCGCGCGTCCGCGCCCATAGTTCATCAGCATCTTGCAGAACGCGTCGACTGTGCGGCGCGGACGGCGGTGGACGATGAACTCCGGGTCGTAGAGCAGCACGCCGCCGCGCTTCTGCAACTCGTCCATCAGCGCGTTTTCCTCGTTCGGATACAGCGCCTCGTCGAAGCCGCCCGCGGCCAGCAGTGCCTCGCGCCGGCCCATGAGGTTGCAGAGAATCAGCTCCTTCTCCCCGCTGGCCCGCGCCTTGCCGACCGGCATGTAGCGTGCCCGGCTCGGACCGAACGCCAGCCAGCTCCCCATCACGGCGGCGAAAGCTTGCTCCAACGGCGGCGCGTCCGCCGGACATATGTTAGGCCCGCCGACCATCACGACCTTCGGGTCCGCGAAGTGCGCAAGCGCACGGCGCAGATTGTCCGGCGGTGGCAGCGAGTCGTCGTCGAGGAAGTAAATCAAATCACCGTTCGCCGCACGGAGCGCGGTATTGCGCTGGACGGACGGCTGTTTCCCGCGCGCGACGATGATTTCGAGCCGGTCGGCGGGATGGTCGAGCTGGCGCGCGGCAGCCAGTGCCAACGGTTCTTCGTCGCCCGGTCGCGTCGGGATGATGACAGTGACGAGGGGGGGGCTCACGCCAGCACTCCTTCATCCGAGTTCCATCCGTGTTTCATCGGTGGCTGAAGGAACTGCTCAGGGCTGCTCACGGAGGAATTTGACCAGGAGCCGGGTGCCGCGTTCGAGGTGCGCCAGTTCCACCCACTCGTCCGCCGTGTGGGCCTGCGCGATGTCGCCGGGGCCGAGGAGCACGCTGGGGATGCCGCCGCTGGCCAGCACCGCCGCGTCGGAAAAGTAATCCACGCCCAGCGCACGTCGCTGGCCGGCGCAGCGCGAGAGCTGGCGGACGAGCGGGAGGTTTGGGTCCGTCTCCAGCGCGGGGCACGGCGCGTTCTTGGTATCGGTCAGCTCCGCGTCTACCCCAAGGCGGCGGATGAGCGCGCGCAGTTCCGCGAAGACGCCCAAGTCGGTCTCGCCAGGCAGCGTGCGGCGGTCAATAAGGATTTCGCAGCGGTCGGGCACGATGTTCGGCTGCTTGCCGCCCGCGATGAAGCCGACGTTCACCGTGGCGTGGCCGAGCAGCGGGTGCGTGCGGCGCTTCAACGTGGCGGCGTAGCTCGTCTCCAACTCCTCGACGACGCGAGCCATCGCGTGGATGGCGTTCTTGCCGAGGTGCGGCTTGGAGCCGTGAGCTGACTTGCCGTGCGTGGTGAGGCGTAGCCAGAGGTCGCCCTTGTGCGCGGTGACGACTTTCAGCCGCGTCGGCTCGCCGACGATGGCGAGGTCGGCCTTGAGACCGCGCTTCACCAAGTCCCGGCTGCCGCTTTGGTTGTTTTCCTCGTCCACCAGGGCGGTGAGGACGATCTCCGTCTCCTGCGGTCGCGCACCTGATTCCGCCACGGCCAGCAGGGCGGACAGATAGATCGCAATGCTGCCCTTCGTGTCGCAGGCACCGCGGCCATGCAGGCGGCCGGCCTTCACCACCGGCTTGAAGCGCGCTTCAGCGTCCACGCCCACGGTGTCCATGTGCGGCGCGAGCAGGACGCGGCGACGGACCTTGCCTCCGGCGGGAGTGAGGTGGATGAGCAGGTTCGAGCGACCGGGGAAAACTTCCTGCCACTTCAGCTCCAGCCCGGCGCGATCAGCCGTGAAGGCAAGGAAGTCGGCGACGCGCTGCTCGCCCGTAAGCTCCGCTCGCCCGGGCAAGAACGCGGGATTGACACTGGGCAGCGCGATCAGCTCACGCAGGAGTTGTTGAGCGGTGATGGGCATCAGGCGGGCCGAAGGTAGGCGGCACACCCCGTAGTGTCGAGCCGGGGATCGACCGCAAGCGCCGACACGGGCAGCTACACCTTCGCCAGCTCGGGCCAGAGCAGCGCGCCCATGCGCATGCCGGCGCGGAAGCAGTCGAGGTCGAACTTCTCGTTCGGTGAGTGCGCGTTGTCGTCCGGCAACGAAAGTCCAAGGAGCAACGTCTCGACGCCCAGGATGCGCTTGAAGTCGTTCACAATCGGGATGGAACCACCTTCGCGCATGAGCACGGGCTCACAGCCGAAGGCCCCACGCAGGGCGCGCAACGCGGCTTGGGCGCGTGGACTGTCGGGCTGGACGAGATACGGTTCACCCGCATGCCCGGCCTCCACGGTCAGCTTGCAACTGGGCGGGCAGAGCTGTTTCAAGTGCGCCACAACGAGCTGCTGCACCCGCTTCGGGTCCATGTTGGGCACGAGGCGGAAGGTGAGTTTCGCCCGTGCCCAGGCCGGCACGATCGTCTTGCTGCCCTCGCCCTGATAGCCGCTGGTCAGGCCGTTGATCTCGCAAGTGGGCCGCGCGGCGCGGCGTTCGGTGCTGGTGCAGCCCTTTTCACCGAACAACGCCGGCGCTCCGACGAGCTTGCGGAAGGACTCCTCGGTGCCGGGGAGTTTCGCCAACATGGCGCGCTCGTATTTCGAGAGGGGCGCGACGTCGTCGTAGAAGCCGGGGATGGTGATGCGGCCGTTTTTGTCGCGCAGCTTCGCCAGCATCTGCGCCAGTGCCATGGCCGGATTGTCCACCGCGCCGCCGAAGAGGCCGGAGTGCAGGTCACGATTGGGTCCGTCCAGACGGATCTCCACCGCCAGAATGCCGCGCAAGGCGTAGGTGAGCGCGGGGTGGCGCTTGCTGGGCAGGCCGTTGTCCGAGATGACAAAGGCGTCGCAGCGGAGATCCTTTTTCCGCGCCCGCAGGAAGGGCGCGAGGTTTTCGCAGCCGATCTCCTCCTCGCCTTCAATGAGGAAGGTGAGATCGCAAGGCAGCTCGGTGCCGGTCTTCAAGTAGGCTTCCACCGCCTTCAAATGCGCGAAATGCTGGCCCTTGTTGTCGCACGAGCCGCGGGCGAAGAGGTTGCAGCCGTCGATGCGCGGCTCGAAGGGCGGAGACTTCCACAGCTCCAGCGGCTCGGGCGGCTGCACATCGTAGTGGCCATACACGACATAGTGCGGCTTGCGCGCGCCAGCCCGGCGCGGCGTGCGGGCGAGCACGATGGGGTTGCCGGCGGTGGGGCAGACTTCGACCTCAAGGCCGAGCGAGCGGCAGTGTGCTGCGATCCACCGGGCGCACTTTTCCAAGTCGGGCTTGTGCTGTGGCTGGGCGGAGACGCTGGGAAAACGCAGGTAATCGCAGAGTTCGCGCAGGAAGCGCGCTTCGTTGGCGGCGAGGTAGTCGAGGACCGGTTGCATGGGGAAGAGGAAAGCGGAGCCGGGCCAAGAAGGCAATCGCAGGCGCGGGGAAATAAGCCTTGGCGCAGCCGATCAATACGTGTAGGTAACACCGCAATTTCCGACCGCAACACGCGCCACACATGAGTTCCGCCAACGCCGCCGCCCTCCCTCCCACCGCTCCTTGGTGGAAAGATCTCACCCCCTATCACTGGTTCGTCTTTGCCATGGCGAGTCTGGCGTGGCTGTTCGATTGCCTCGACCAGCAGCTCTTCCTGATCGCACGCGCGGGAGCCATGAAGGCGCTCCTGCCGGCGGGCTGGGATGTGAAGGAATACTCCGGCTACGCCACGGCGATCTTCGTCGCGGGCTGGGCCACGGGCGGGTTGATTTTTGGCGCGGTGGGCGACCGCATCGGCCGCGCCAAGACACTGACCCTCACAGTGCTGATTTACTCCGTTTGCACCGGCTTGTCGGCATTTTCCAAGGGCTGGGTGGACTTCGCGGCGTATCGCTTTCTGACCGGTCTGGGCGTGGGCGGGGTGTTCGGACTAGCTGTGGCCTTGGTGGCAGACGGATTGCCCGAGCGGTCCCGGACCGGTGCGCTCGGCACGTTGCAGGCGCTGTCCGCCGTGGGCAACATCACGGCCGGCCTGATCAGCATGGGGCTGGGCAAACTGGCCAGCGACAAGGTGATCAACCCGGCCGAAACGTGGAAATACATGTTCTGGATTGGTGCGCTGCCGGCCTTTCTCTGTGTGTTCCTCCAGATGCGCCTAAAGGAGCCGGAGAAGTGGGTGAAGGCCCGCGAGGAAGGCAAGCTGACCGGCGCCAAATTTGGCTCCTACGCTTCACTCTTCGGCGAGGAACGTTGGCGCACGCCGGCACTGCTGGGCATGGTGCTGTGCGTCGCTGGCGTGGTGGGGCTGTGGGGCGTGGGCTTCTTCAGCCCGGAGCTGGTAGGTGACGTGATTGGCAATTCCCTCAAGGCCAAAGGGCTGCCGGATGCCGAGATCGCCAGCCAGAAGACCTACTGGATCGGCGTGAACATGATCGTGCAAAACCTCGGGGCCTTCTTCGGCATGATCGCCTTCACCAAGCTGGCGCAAGGCATTGGCCGCAAGCCTGCGTTCGCCCTCGGCTACATCAGTGCGTTCCTCGCCACCGTCGGCTATTTCAAACTGTTTAACGGCACCGGCGACATCTGGATGAGCTTCGTGATGGGCTTCTGCCAGCTCGCGTTGTTCGCGGGGTTTGCGATCTACCTGCCAGAGCTGTTTCCCACGCGCCTGCGCAGCACGGGGGTGAGCTTCTGCTACAACGTGGGCCGGTTCATCGCCGCGAGCGGACCTTTCACCATGGGCATTTTGGCGAAGTCACTGGCCGCCGGGGCCACCTCCCCTGAGGCCAAGCTCGCCGCCTTCCGCACCGCGTGCTGCTGGGTCAGCACGGTCTTTCTGCTCGGCTTGGTGGTGTTGATGTTCCTGCCGGAAACCAAGGGGCGTCCGCTGCCCGAAGACACAGCGCCCGCCAAGTAAGTCCCACCGTTTTCAGGGATCGCCTGAAACTGAACCAGGAAGCACCGGAGTTTGAATGGGTGAAACGGAGCGCCGGCAAGATGCCGGGCCAAAGCCGCCTTGCCGTCAGACTGAGAAGAAGTCCTTGATCTTGTTGAGGAAGTCGTTGGCGTATTCCTCCTGGCTCTTGGGCACTTCGTCGCTCTTCCTTCGGAACTGCGTCTCAGCAAGGATGACCTCGGTTTCCAGGCGGCGGAGCGCCAGGATTTCGCTGAGTTTCTCCACCAGTTCGGGCGACTCGCGCAAGACTTCGGCCATGCGCTCGCGTTGAATGAGGACCACCTCACAGTCGCGGGCGGCCTGCACGGTGGCACTGAGCCGCTCGCCGGTGAGCAGGGAGATCTCTCCCAGACAGTCTCCCGAACGGACCACATTCACGCGGGTCAGGTGGCCATCGGAGTCCACATACACATCGGCCTCGCCTTCCATGATGACGTAAAGCGCGCCGCCTTCCTCACCCTGCCGGAAGAGGCGTTCGCCCTTGCCAAACAACTGCTTTTGCGCCCCGGCCACGAGCTTCTCCCGTTGCGAGTCGTCGAGCACGCTGAACACCATGTTCCGCCCCAGCAGGTCGGCGAGGTGCTTGACCTGTTGGGCTGAGTCGTCGTCAGGCCGCTCGTAGCGAACGACGCGTTGGGGAAGCGGAATGCTTATATTGGCGCGGCGGAGCTCATACCAGGCGTCCGTGCGGATGGCATCCAGAATCTGATCCGTGCGCTCGTCCCGCTCGATCCAGCACTTGATCTCATAAACGACGGCGCTTTCGGCGAAGTCCTTGAGGAACACCTCGGGAGCGGGGTCCTTCAACACCCCCTCCACGTCAGCCGTGGCGCGGAGGAGGATGCGCCGAACCTTGTTGGGGGGCGCGTTGTAATCCACAGGCACGGTCACCCGCACGGCATGATGCGGCGTGGGATAGCTGAAGTTCTGGAGATGCGCGTTGACGAGGTCAACGTTCGGAATCTCGAGGTAGGTGTGATCCACCGTGCGCAGCCGGCTGGTGCGCCAGTTCAGCTCCATGACCTCGGCGAGCCGGTTGTCGATCAGCAGCCAGTCCCCCTGCTTGAGCGGCTTGCCCAATTGGATGGTCAGGCCGGCGGTGAGGTTGGAGATGACCGGCCGCAGGGCCAGACCGATGACGACGCCGCCGCCCGCCAAGCTGGCGAAGAGGCCGGGAACCCGCACCTCGAAGATGAACTGCAGGATGAGCAGCACAGCGGCGGTGATGCCGACAAGTCGCGTCGCGTGGGTGAAGAAGCGCGGCACCACGATGTTGCGCTTCTTTTGAAAGTAACCCTCCCAATACAGCCGGTTGAAAAGGGTCAGGAGCAGCAGCGCGTCCATCATGTAGGCGGCGGCCATGATGACGCGGTAGGTCTCCAGCGGGAGCCGCATGAAGTAGGCCGCTGCCAGCACGGCGTTGGCGATGCAGATGAATTGATAGGGCGCGCCCAGCCGCATGGCCCAGCGCGAGCGCAACTGGCGGCCTAGCAGCACCATCACCACATAGACCGGCAGCCCCACGAGAAGGACGATGAATAGATTGGTCATACCTGTGTCCGCATTTTCTGAATGAGTTCAGCCCGCCGCAACTGAGAAATCCCGGAGTAATCTCATGGCCTGGCCACGTTGTAGCACACCAGCTTGTCTTCGCTGCGGAGATAGAGGCGTTTGTGCGCCAGAATCGGCGCGGCCCATGTGGGATAGCCCAGCATCGGCACCTGCCAGCGGCCCAGCTCCTCGGGTTGTTTGGGATTCGGTTTGAAAAGCCCCAGCAGTCCAGCCTCGCCCAGCACGAACAGCTTGCCATCCGCCAGAATGGCCGAGCCGCGGCCATACACGGGGAACTTCGTCCCGTGCGGCGGATGCTTCTGCCAGCGCTCGTCCCGGCTCCACGTCACCTTGCCGGTCTTGAACTCCACGCAGCGGAAGGTCGCATCTGGTTCATCCCGGCCGCTGAAGGCATAGAGGTGGCCGTCGAGCAGGATGGGAGTGTTCCAGTGCAGCTCCAGCGCCGGCACGTTCCAGCGGCCCGTTGCCGGATCGCGATCTGCCGGATCCATCGGATGCCGCGCCGGATCGCGCCAGACCTCGTCGAAGGATTTTCCATCCGGCTTGACGCGCAGCAGCACGGCGCCGCTGCGATAGTAAGCGGCTGAGATGAGCACCAGATCACCCTGCACCACCGGATTCATCGCATTGACCGAGTCGTTGGCAAACGATTGAAACCACCGGCTGAAGTTGACCGCGCCATTGGTCGGATTCACGGAACACAGGCCCTGGCGCATCAGGCAGAAGATGTGCCGCTGCCCGTGGATGGTGGCCGCCACCGGCGAGGCGTAACTGGCCAGCTTCTCATGGCCGGTCCACTCGTAAGGCCGCTCCGCCCGACCGCCCAAGGTAGTGACCCCTTCCCAGTTGGCCTTGCCCACGCTTTGCCAGAGCGTCTTGCCCGTCTTCGCATCGAAGGCAACCATGCCGGCATTGGGCTGGCCACCTACCATGGCGATGAGCTTGTCACCTTCCAGAATCGGCGTGGAGCCGACGCCAAAGAACGCCTCCGGCACATTGAAATCCTTGGCGGTGTTCCGCTCCCAAACCAGCTTGCCAGTCTTGAGTTCGAGGCAAAGCAGCTTGCCCTCCGCACCGTAAGTGTAGCAACGATCCGAGGTGAGCAAAGGCGTGCAGCGCGGGCCGTTGTTGTAGCCGTAAGGATCCTGATAACGACTCGGATACGCATGTCGCCAGACCGGCTTGCCGGTGGCGGGGTGGAGAGCTTCGACCACTTCCTCGTCCTTCACCCGATGATGGAGGACCAGCAGCCCGTCCCGCACGCTGGGCGCGCTGTAGCCAGTGCCAATGTCCCGCTCCCAGACCAGCGGCGGGCCGTCCTTGGGAAGCTTGTCGAGCAAGCCGGTCTCGCGGGAAGTGTTGTCACCCCGCAGCCCGAGAAATTGCGGCCAGTCCTCCAGCACCTCCGCCGCAGGCAAAAGCAGGGTGAACGTCCACAGGGCCACGAACAGGAGACGAGCATTCATGTGTGTGGCGGGCAGGGTCCAACCGCCCCGTCGGCAGCGCAAGTGAAAGATTGCCGCCCACAAACGACAGCGCACAACAAAACAGCAAAGGCCCCGCCCTGTTGCCAAGGCGAGGCCTCGCTTAAAAGCAACCTCAGTTCTTCAGATATTCGCGCGGATCCGTCACGCGGCCGGTGATGGCGCTGGCGGCAACGGTCGCGGGCGAGGCGAGATAGACTTCGCTCTCCTTGCTGCCCATGCGGCCGGGGAAGTTGCGGTTCGTGGCGCTGATGCACTTGAGGCCGCCTTGGTTCATGCGACCAAAGGTGTCCACCGGGCCGCCAAGACAGGCGGAGCAACCGGCGTTTTCCGTCATGCGCACGCCGGCGTTTTCGAGAATCTGCCAGATGGTTTCATTGCCCCAGCGCGTGGTTTGCAGCTCGTGGACAATCTCCGGCGTCGCGGGCACGCCGAAAGTGTCGATGCTCACCTTGTGCCCGCGCAGCACGCGCGCGACCTCGATGAAGTCGCTCGTCTTGCCGCCGGTGCAGGAGCCGACGTAGGCGCGGTCGAGTTTCATGCCGTTCATCTGCTTGGCCGTCTTGCGCTGGCCGGGGTCGGGATGGCACGCGACGGTCGGCTCCAGCTTGCTGAGGTCAATGACGGTCTCGTAAACGAACTTCTGGTCGCGGTCCACCTCGACGGGTTCGTAGCTGGTCTTGGTGCCGTTGAGCCGGGTGCGAGCCTCGACATACTCGGCGGTGCGGGCGTCGAACTCGAAGATGGCGTTCTTGCCGCCGGCCTCAATGGCCATGTTCGCGATGGTCATGCGGTCATCCATCGAGAGCGTCGCGATGCCGGGACCGTCGAACTGCATCGCGCGGTAGGTCGCGCCGTCGAAGCCGATTTCGCCGATGACGTGGAGGATGATGTCCTTCGCCATCACGCCGGGCTGGAGCTTGCCTTCGATGCGGAAGCGCATGGTCTCGGGCACCTTGATGAGCAACTTGCCGGTGCCCATCACGAAGCCCGCGTCCGTGTTGCCGATGCCGGTGGCGAACTCGTTGAACGCGCCGGCCATGCAGGTGTGCGAGTCGGTGCCGAAGAGCACTTCGCCGGGGCGCGTGTGGCCCTTGGCGGGCAGCGCGGCGTGGCAGACGCCGGCGTATTGGGAGCCGTATTGGCGCTTGGTGTTGCCCTTGGAGGCATCGAACTTCCACGAGCCGTTCGGGTCGTCAATCACGTCGTAGAAGTAGGGCAAACCCTGCTCGCGCACGAAGTCGCGGAGGATGTCCACGTTGCGATTCGACATCGAGTCGGCGGTGAAGATGTAGTGGTCGGGGATGATGACCACGCGCTGTTTGTCCCAGACCTTGGCGGTCTTGCCGAACTCGCGCTTGAACACGCCGATGGTCCCCGGGCCGCACACGTCGTGCGTCATCAGGACGTCGGCCTTGACCCAGATGTTGTCGCCGGCCTGGACGGAGGCTTTGCCGGAGGCTCGGGCGAGGAGTTTTTCAGTAAGCGTCATAAATCAGGGGCCGCAACTTACCGGGCGGGCAAGGCCGGCGCAATCGGAGAAACGGCCTGCACCGGCACTTGCCGCGGGTCCGCTCGCTTGACACACTCCGCCCACATGAAAACTTCGCTCCGCCTCACCGCGCTGCTTTGCGCGCTCCTGTTCACCGCCTCCTCGCACGCCGCCATGAAGGCGCTCATCGTGGACGGCCAGAACAATCACGATTGGAAGGGCACCACGCCGCACTTGAAGAAGTATCTCGAAGCCACCGGTCTCTTCGAGGTGGACGTGGCCACCACGCCGGACAACAAGGGCGACATGTCCACCTTCAAACCCGACTTCAAGAAATACAAACTCGTCGTCTCGAACTACAACGGCCAGGACTGGCCGAAGGAAACCCAGGCGGCCTTCGAGGAATTCGTGCGCGGCGGCGGCGGCTTCGTCAGCGTCCACGCGGCGAACAACTCCTTCCCCAACTGGCCGGCCTACAACCAGATGATTGGCCTCGGCGGCTGGGGCGGGCGCAGCGAGAAATCCGGCCCGTATGTCTATTGGGAGGCGAAGGCCGCCAAGGTCATCAAGGACATCGCCCCCGGACGCGGCGGCAGCCACGGCCCACAGCATGAATTCGCCGTGGAGACCCGCGAGCCAGCCCACCCCATCATGGCCGGCCTCCCGACCAAGTGGATGCACGCGAAGGACGAACTCTACGACCGCTTGCGCGGCCCGGCGGAAAACCTCACCGTGCTCGCCACCGCTTTCGCCACCAAGGAAAAAAACGGCACCGACCGCCACGAGCCGATGCTGATGACCACCACGTTCGGCCAAGGCCGCGTCTTCCACACCGCCCTCGGCCACGCCGGTGGTGGCAAGCGTGAAGCCCAGCAGTGCGTCGGCTTCATCGTCACCCTCCAGCGCGGCGCGGAGTGGGCGGTCACCGGCAAGGTCACGCAGAAAGTTCCCGCCGACTTCCCCACGGCGGACCAAGTGAAGCTGCGCGAATAGTCAGGACCGCCAGCGCGTGAACGTGCCCGTCTTGGAGCCGCCGGACCTGCATCTGATGCGGGCTGCCGAGGGCTGGCTGGAATTGCGCCTGCCCGCCGAGGCGGAGGCCGAACTGGCGCAAGTCTCCCCCCGGCTTCAGGAGCATCCTGCGGTGCTGGATGCGCATTGGCAGCTCCACGCGGCCCGCTGCGAATGGAGCCTTGCCCACCAATTCGGAGAACGGTTAATCACCGCCGCGCCACAACTGGTCAGCGGCTGGATTCACCGCGCCTACGCCGCCCGGCGCATGGCCGGCGGGGGACTGACGTCCGCTTGGAACGCGCTGCTCCCGGCTGCTGAACGGTTCCCCGACGAGAGCCTGATTCCCTACAACCTCGCGTGCTACGCCTGCCAGCTTGGCCAGCTCCCGCTCGCCCGCCAGTGGCTGCAACGTGCGCTGGCCATCGCCACCCGGTTAAACCACCACACGACCCTCCAGCAGATGGCGGCGCAGGACGCTGATCTGGCTCCGCTGCACGAGGAAATCCCTCACTGGCCGAAGTCTTGACACTGGCGGGGCGGGTCTTACGGTGCGGACGTAATCCATGAAAGCCAGTTACCGCAGCCTCCGTTTGGGCGCAGCTTTCACCCTGATCGAATTGCTGGTCGTAATTGCGATCATCGCCATCCTTGCCGGAATGCTGCTGCCTGCGCTCTCGAAGGCCAAGACTAAGGCCACCAGCATCAAGTGCGCGAGCAACGCCCGCCAGCTCGGCCTGGCCGCGCGGTTTTACTCGGATGAGCGCGATGGCATTCTCATCCCTTACGCCGTGGACAAGCCGGCACCCGCCGGCTCCTTCGTGCCCGACCCGGTTGTCACGCGCTGGCCGGACATCCTCGTGCCCTACGCCGCCAACAACTCCAACATCTTCCACTGTCCCGCCAACCCCCAGACCTCCCGGCTCAACATTGGCATCAACCTGAACCTCAGCGGCGGCTGGACCAACGTGTTCTTCCCCGAGACCCGCATCGCTAGACCCTCCGCCACCATTTACTTCGCGGACACCGCCATCGTGAGCAATCCCTTCGAGACCAACCCCGACCTGTTCGCGGAGGCGCCCGGAAACCTGAGCATCCACTTCCGTTACGATCCGGTGAACGACTCCACCTTCTACTCGCATCCCACGCGCATCGTGAACCGGCATCTCAAGCGCACCAACCTCATCATGGTGGATGGCCATGTTGAAACCATGCCGGCCAGCGGCGTGGGCTATTTCCTTCCCGTCGGCAATCCTGGAAACCTCTGGGACATCCAGTGACCCGTGCGCGGTTCCGCGCGGGCACCAGCCCTACTTCCCCGCCAGCGCCTTCGCCACCGTCTCCGCGATCACTTTCGCGCCCGCTGCATTGGGGTGAATCTTGTCCGGGAACATTTCCGGCTTCCCGCTCAGCGCCACGTAGAGATCAATCGTCGGCAGCGTGAGCTCCTTGGCCACCTGTTGCAGGATCGGAATGACCTCGCCCTTCACCACCGGCTCATTGATGCCCCACCGCTCCTGATACACCGGGACCGGGAGGCAGACGAAGACCTTGGGCTTGCTGGGCAGCGCCTGAAAGTGCGCCACCAGCGCGCGGGCGTCGGCGGCGAACTCGCCCTTGTGCTTCTGCCAGTTCTGCGGTTTGGAATCATTCGTGCCCAGCTTGATCACCACAATGTCCGGCTGGTAGGCGGTCGCGCCCTCGAACTCCTTGGTCTTCCAATACGGCAGATCACCCTGCTTCAAAAGGGTCGCCCCGCTCCGCCCGAAGTTGCGTGTCTCGTATTTCGCCCCCAGCAGCCCGCCGAGCACCTTGGGATAGTTGTTCGCGTCGCGCTGCTCCACGCCCGCGCCAAACGTGATGCTGTCGCCCACGCAGGCGACCCGGACAGGTTTGGACTCCGCCGCCGGCAACACGGCAGCGAGGGAAAAAGCACCGAGGGTGGTGAGAAACGAACGGGCCGAAACAGGAAAGTTCATGACGGGAGATGAAACCGGGAGCGGCTGCTTCCCGCAAGCGGCAAACCCTCGGGCGCAAGACGCGACGGCTCGCGCTGACTGCGCCCCGGCCGGAACCCAAGCAAAAAGGAAACGGGCTTCAGCGGGCACACGACTGCTTCCGCTGAAGCCCGTCGCAATCTCACACGAGACTGCTAAAGGTTCGACGCGCCGCGGCGCGCCCGATTTTGCTCAAGGCTTCTCCACCAGCTTGTAGAGCCGCAGCCCGGCACCGCCCGCACCCGGGTCCACAATCTTCAACGCCCCGTGCTCCACCACCAGCGCGTTGGGCAGCACCGTCCACACCCCGCCCAAGTGGCTCGTCACCTGCACTTCATACTTCCCGGCCTGCGCCGCCGTCACCGCCGAGCCATCGGCGTTGCGCACCACCAAGCGCCGCGAGCCATCCGCCGCGCGCTCCATGCCGGCGGCCTTCAAACCTGCCGGGAGGAGGATGTTGAACGTGCCGCCCACGAAGCTCGCCCCCACCGGGTTCGCATTCACGTCCGCGACTTCCCGCGCCACCGGCGCGTCCCCGAGCACAGTGATCGCCGTGCTGCCGCTGCCGCTCACAGTGAACGTCAGCGTGATAATGTCCTGACTGCCTGCGGCAACGGCACTGCCCGCCGGCATGACCAACACCAGACCGACGCGGCCGGAACCAGCCTTTGTGCTGTTCACCACCAGGGAACCGCCACGCGCACCGCTGCCCACGCTGGCGCTCACGAAGGTCAGCGCGGTCGGGTCGAAGGCCAGGCTCAGGCTCACGCCGGCTTCGTTGCCCTGCGCATCAAGCTGCACCGTCACGGTGTTCGCCCGGCCCGCGACGAGACTGCCTCCCGCCACGCGCACCACGCGGGTGCCGGCCGGGAGCTTCGGGCTGGTTTGCGCCAGCCCGGCGGAGACCAAGGTGGGACCACCGGCATCGCTGGGGGTTTCCAAGCCGCCCGCGAAACGCAGGGCCTGCACCCAGTCCGCCACCGTGATGCGACCGTCGCCCAGCGAACCCAGCGGGGCGCAATCCGCGCGTTGGAATTCGCTGTTCACCCCGAAGTTCGTCACCGTGTCGAGTCCGGCGGCGAAGCGCCCGATCTGAATCGCGTCCGCCACGGTCACGCTGCCGTTGCCCGTCGGACGCTGCGAAACGTCGCCTTCCTTCGTGCC
>CAIPBN010000815.1 GCA_903863315.1 uncultured Verrucomicrobiota bacterium
TGATGCGCTTCTTCTCCACGCCCATGCGTGAATTCGTGTTGGGCTTCAGCTCGGGAGCTTTCACGCCGGGCGCGAAGGGATACCAGTTGTAACTCGCGGGATGCCCGAGGAAGCCGCCCTCCTTGAGATGCTTGAGCGAACAGCAGCCGTTCCACGGCCCTTGGCTCTCGATGGCAAACATCGCGCCCTGCGCATTCGCGCCCACGCCGCCGGGACTCCGCAGTCCGCTGCACACGGGAATCATCTTTCCCTGCGGCGTCACTTTCACCGCCCAACCACGGAAGAGATTGTGCGATTCATACGAACCGCTCAGGCCCAGCGCCACCCAGATGTTGCCGTCGCGGTCGGGTTTGGACCCAAAGGCGAACTCGTGGCCCTCGGCGTAGCCCCAGTTGCTCGTGAGCGTGTCGTAACGGTCGGCGACTCCATCGCCATCGGTGTCCGAAATGCGCGTGACCTCGCCCCAAGTCGTGGCCGTCATCGCGCCGTCCCGCCACGCGAGCGAGAAGATTTCGTCCTGGCCGCTGGCGAACAGGTGATACTCGGGCATGGGCGGGCTATCGAGCGCGCCCTTGATGAAGTAGATGTCGCCCCGCCTCGTGCCCACCGCGAGCCGTCCGTCCGGCAGAATTTCCAGTCCGCCCGGCCGCATCGGGACGCCGGTCGGGATGGAGATGTTGACGATGGGATAGTATTTGGCCTCCTCGGCAGCCGTGCCCCACATCGCGCCGAGGTCTTCTTGCGCGCGAAGGAGCGGAGCGGTCGCCAAGGTCAGAACGGCCAGGAGGTAACGCAGGTTTGCCATGGGTAGTGCTAGGGTTTCTTCGACGCTTCAGTGCTGGCCGCCATCCCAAGCTGGTCGAAGAGGAACGCGAAGACATCGGCCTTCTGCGCGATTCGTTCGGTGAGGGCGGTGCCCATTCCATGGCCGGAGGCGGAACTGAGCCGGACGAGAATCGGGTGCCCGGAGGCGGTGGCGGCTTGCAGACGTGCGGTCATCTTGCGGGAGTTCGCGGGGTTCACGCGGCCATCGGTCTCGCCGGCGAGGAAGAAAACGGCGGGATATTTCGTGCCGTCGGTGACGTTGTGAAACGGCGAGTAGGCGTGGAGCGCGCGGAATTACGCGGGGTCCTTGACGGTGCCGAACTCCGTCACGTTGAACGCGCCGTTCGGGTCGAGTTCCACGCGCAGCATGTCGTAGATGCCGACGTGCGCGACCACGGCGCGGGCGAGTCCGGGATGCTGCGTGAGGAACGCGCCCATGAGCAGGCCGCCGTTGCTGCCGCCTTCGACGGCGAGTTTGTCAGGGCGCGTGTAGCCGCGCGTGATGAGGTGCTTCGCGCAGGCGGCGAAGTCGTCGAACACGTTTTGCTTTTTGGTGAGGTTACCCGCGAGGTGCCAGTCCTCGCCGTATTCGCCGCCGCCTCGGATGTTAGCGATGACGTAGATGCCGCCCCGGTCGAACCACAGGCGCTGCTCGAAATTGAACCCCGGCCTCATGCTGTGGCCGTAGCCGCCGTAGGCGTAGAGGAGCGTGGGGTTGTTGCCGTCAAGCCGGGTGCCTTTGCGGCGCAGAATGTTGACGGGAACTTTCGTGCCGTCCTTGCTCACGGCGAACTCGCGCACAGCCTCGATGTCGCTCAAGTCCACAGGCGAGGTGTTGAAGAGCGCGGTCCGCTTCACGGTCCCGCCGGCGGGGTCGTAAAGCACCCAAGCGGCGGGCGCGACGTAGCTGGTCTGGCGAAAAAGGATGTGGCCATCCACAGCGATAAGTCCGCCCACGCCGGATGCTTCGGGCAGCGGCAGGATGCGCTCGCCCTTCCCATCGAGCCCGAACTGCCGGATGCGCGATGGCCCACCAATGAGGTCGGCAACGAACAGGAACTTCGCCGTTAGCGTTAGGCCCTCGATGACCGCGTCGCTCTCGGGCACGACCACTTCGGCGTCGCGCAAATGGCCAGCGATGGGGAGGCGCAGGACTTTGCCGCGCGGGGCGTTCTTCACCGAGCGGAGGAAGAGCACCGCGCCATCGTGACTGAACTCCACTTCCTTGATGCCGTCCTCATGCCGCGTGATTTGCCGCCATGCCGCGCCGGCCTTCGTCTCGCGGACATGGTGGGCGAACTCGCCGCCGTCGCCATTCGCCACCGTGGCCAGGAGCCACCTGCCATCATGCGAAATGGCCAGATGAATCTCCGCGATGCGCGGAAATTCACGGCCGGCGGAGTAGGTGTCTTTGCTCTCCGGAGTGCCGAGTTGGTGGAAATAAATCTGCTGAAAGAAGTTCAGGTCGGCCTCGGGGCGCTCGCCCTTGTGGGGATAGCGGGTGTAGAAAACCGCTGTGCTGTCAGGCGTCCACGCGGCACTGCCGCCGCCGGTGGGATATTGCACGCGGGCGATGCGGTCGGGCAGACGCTCGCCGGTATCGGTGCGGTAGAAATGCAGCGTGCCCTCCTCACTGCCGTGCTCGGAGAGGCAGACGGCAATCAGTTTCCCATCGGGCGACGGCACGAACCAATCCATCGCGACCTGCCCCTTCGGCTCAAGCTCGTTTGGGTCGAGCACGACTTTCTCGGTTGCCAGGTCAATTGCCGAAGTGATCGTGACGAGCAGTCGCTGTTGCTTCGGCGGCTGGAACTTCAATGCAAAGAGCCGCCCCGGGCGCGACACGATCCCGCTGTGTGACGGCGTGTCCTTCGCGTAGAGGGCCGTGAGCTTCGCCTCAATGCCCGCACGGTCGCGCCGCGCATCCAGCCAGGCGCGCGAGTGCTGGTTCTGCGCCGCCGTCCACGCCTTCACCGCCGGCGAACCGGTCTCCTCCAGCCAGCGGTAATCATCCACGACCTTCACGCCGTGATACTCATCGGTGACGGGTTTCTTGTCGGTCGGCGGAACGGCGGCGGCGAGGGTCATGGTGGCAGTGAGTGAAGTGACCAGCAGCAGCCGCAAGCGAGTGCGGCGGCAGAGAATGCGGAGCAAACTACGCGACTGCGGGAAGGCCGCGCACACCGCTGGTGGGAAATTCAGGCGACTCACCATTGGTATTCCAGAGTGAGAGTGGAACGGCCCTTGGCCAGAGTCAGCGGGATCAACACCTCACCCGCGTTGCCTTCGCGCACGATTCCCTTGTGCTCGCTGGTGATGCGCAACTGAAGTGGCGCGATGCTGAAGTTGCGCTCCGACTGCGCGGTGACGCCCTTGCCAGCAGCGGCTCGGAAGTAAAAGGGCATCTGCTCAGTCGCCGTCTCGAACCGGAGCGTGCGCTTGAAGTAAGCCTTGCCGTCCTTGTCGCGCGCGTCCTCGAAGTAGTCCTGCACCGCGATGTCGCCGTAGTGGTAGAGGAAGGTCGGGCGGCGCGCGGCATCCAGATGATAGCCGCGGAACTGGTAGCCGTGGTCCTGCGGGAACGCGTAGCTGGTCTTGCCCTTGTATGGCCAGTTCTCCTCCAGCGACTTCAACCGATGAAACGGAATGCCCGGCGGGAATGCGATTGGGTCGGTGCCGCGCGGCCGGAAGGAACCCAAATCAACATTCGCGAACTCGCCTTTCCAGAGCTGCCGCAACGCCATTTCCTCAGAGTCGAAGGCGAGGCTGATGCGCTCGGGATAGCCCACGCCAATCCCGCGATAACCAATGGAACTGCGGCCCCGGCAGACCTCCGTCACATCGCCCACGCGCAGCTCGTTGGACTCGCGGGATAAGCCCACGGGCTTCTTCACCCGGACGCCGTCCGCGAGATAGGCCCACAGGGCTTCGATTTGCTGCGCCGCATCGCCGCCGAGCAAGTTAGGCCGGACTGACTTACCGTCCGGCCAGTAGCTGGGCATGATCACCGAAGGGTGAAAGCGCGCGGGCTGCCGCAGGTAGAGGTGAAACCAATTCTTCTGGAGGCGCTCGGTCACATACACGAGGTCCAGCGCGCTCATCTCGCCCGACTTCTGGCCGTTGAATTCATGGCAGACGATGCAACTGAGGCCGGTGAAGCCGATCATCTCGTGGCCGGCGGCCTTGAACTCCTGAAGGCTGGCGGGCTTGGGAATCGGAGCCGCCTCTAACTTATCCACCTTGCCGAACAACTCGACGAGGTGCCCGACCTGCGCCTCGCCAAACTGCGGCATGGCGGCATCCACGTAGCCGCGCTGGCGCTTCCCGCGCAGCAGCACATCGGCGATCCACTCGGGCTGCAGCTTCGCCCCGACATGAGTCAGTGGCGGCGGCAGGCGGCCTTGATCGCCGAGGCCGGGCTGCGTCCCGGTGAAGAGCGCATTGCGCTCCGGCGCGATTCCGCCGAGCCCGGTGCGCTCGTGACAGGCGATGCAATTGAACGTGGCGAGGGTCTTGTTAATCTGCTGCGCGTCATCGAGCGGCGGCTTCTCCGCGATGGGCAGCGCCTTCGCAATCCAGCCGCGCTGCTCCGCGCTCAGATCGAAGCGCGGCCACGGGCCAGCGGTCTCGCTCAAGCATCCCCGGCTCGGGGTGAGCTTGGCGAACGCGGTGGCGGGTTTGGTCGGCACGCGAAGGTCGTCGTGGCAATTCGCGCAGCCGAACTTGCTGAAGTGCTCGCGTCCTCGGGCCGCCAGCGCCGCGTCCACCTTGAGCGACTCGAAGGCGGGGATGGGCTCGTTGGAAATGGACAGCAGCGACGATGGTATGGGGCCGCGCGGAAACTGCGGCCCCGCCATCTCGCAGGAGAACTTCGCTTCCCGGCCCGTGTGGAAATAGATGAGCTGCAGCTTGCGCCAACCCGCTGCCAGTTCCGCCGAGCCTTCGAGTTGCTTCACGCCACGCCGGTCGCTGGGCTCCTGCTGGATGACCTGCTTTCCATCGATCGTGAGCGAACCGCCGTTGAGCTTCAGGAAAAACGTGTAACGCCCCGCGTTCGCAAGATTGATCCAGCCTTCGTATTTGATCGCCGAGTGCTGCTGTGGCTTGCCCAGGCTCTCCAAGTCGAAGTCCTTCACGTGTCCGGCACGTTCCGCCTTCACCTTGTCGCTGGTGAGTCCCTCCCACACGTCACCGCGATATAACGTGTAAGCGAGCGCGCCCGGCACCCGCGTGTCCTGTAGCAGGTAGTGGGCGATACGTTCCAGGTCTTGCCCTTGCAAGCGCAAGTCCGGCATGCGTCCCGAAGGCCGGCTCGCGTGAGGTTGCCGCAGGAAATTCACCAGGCTCTTGAAACTGTATTTTTTCTCCAACGCCCCGAGCGGAACGGACTGCTTGGCGAGCAACTCCACACCATTGTCATCGCGCGGCGAGTGACACTGCGCGCAGCCGCGAGCGTGAAAGAGTCGTTTCCCGTGCTGCGCCGCCACCGCGTCGGGTGGCTGCGGAGCGAAATCGTTCTTTTTCAGTGAGAGCAAAAAGTGCGTGAGCGCCGTCGCCGTCTGCCGCCGCTCCTCCGCGCCCAATTGCGACCACACATTCGGCATCGTCGTGCCGGGCTTGAGCCCATGCGGCTCGCTGATAAAGGCTTCGAGATAAGTTGGGTTCACGCGCGACCCAACTTCGGCAAGTCGCGGAGCCTTCTTCGACCGAGCCCCGAGGGACGCATCACCCGCGTGGCAAGCCACACAGTTCAGTTCCTCGATCAGCACCAACCCCTTGTGTTCCGCCGTGAGTTTACTGGCAGCCAGTCCGGGACCGAGCACCTCGGCGAACCCCACCGGGCCGATGCTGGATAGCGCCATGACTCCCACAGCGAACCACCAGCGAACTGTCAACCCGCCACGAAATTGCCTCCTTCCCACCGTTGCTCGTCGGCATGGCTTCAGGGGCTTAGGTGATGATTGGGTTTGCATCGGGTTCAACGGCGGTGATTCTCAACTTCGCAACTTGTGGCGCAACAGGTTTTCTTCTCGGCCAGACCCGCCTCCGCCGAGCGGGGACACTACCGCGATTTCAAGTAGGCCTGCGCCAGCTACTCGCCCAGTGGCAAGGCTCTGCGCGTGCCGAAGTGCAGCCGCTCGTGGGGCAGTTGCGCCGGGATGACAAACACCTTCCGCTCGGATTGGGCATCGATTGCTTTGGGGTGCTGCTCGGAGATGAACCACTGTGCTGAGGTCGAGCTAGTCACCGTCTGCGCGGTGGGGGAGCCGGGGGAACCGCAGCCAAATGGAGAGAGCGCGGTTCACGAAGTCGGTTTCATGAATGCTGACTTCCTCCTGCGCCCAAGGACAACTCCTCAGCTGGCCCAAAAGATAGCCGCGCTGGCAGGGCCAGCGCCTGTTTCTGCGCCACGTGCGGCAATTCCTAGAACCGGTAGCTCACGCCGGCCCCCACCCCGATCCCGTCTGTCAGATTGATCTCCCCCGAGCGCGTCGGGCCGTTGTGCCGCAGCGCCTCCTGCCATGTGTGCCGCACCTCCACGTGGGCATCCCAGTGCTCATTGAGTTTGCGACCGATGCGCACCGCGCTGAACCACCCGGCCCACGCGTGCGTGTCGTCGCTCCGCCCGCTCTGGCTGATCGCCGCGATGTTCGGGGCTGCCACCGTGATCCGCTCCGCAAAGGCCAGTTGGGACCAGCCCACTCCCAAGGCCAGCCCCCCCTGCACGCCCACCGTCCACTGGTCGTCGGGCACCCAGTCCAGCGCCGGCCCCACCCGCATCTGCAACGCATGGAACTCCAGCTTGCGCACGCCCGTCACCGCCGCCGCCGCCGTGCCCTGCGTGCGCCCCGGCGTGCTGCCGATCACCGGACTGCCGGGCAACGCCGTGAACGGGCCGTTGTAGGGGGCGGCCCCGGGCGCCAGATTCACCCCGCCCAGCGCAAACACATCCGTCAGCAGGTTCACCGTCGAGCCGGGCGCGCCGTTCTGCTCCCAGTGGAAGCAGTTGTAGGCCGCCCCCAGCTCCCAGCTCAGCCGCCACTTCGCCCCCGCCTGCCAGTCGTAACGGTAGAAAAGGTCCACCCCGGGAAACTGCGGCTGGTTGCTCAGGTTCCGTGTGTAGTCGCCCCCGTTGATCTGGATGGCGTGCAGGCTCAAGGTGTCCGTGCCCGGGAGGTTGTCCACCTGCGCAGCGCTGGCGTAGCCGAAGAACGAGGTGCTCGGCGGCCCGCCCAGCACGGCGGGCGCGTTGCCACTGGAGTCCACCCGGCTGTAGCCGTCGTCGTAGAAGCGCTCCCCCACCCCGCCCCCCAGCGGCCCGGGATTGGTGGCACGCGCGGCGGTGAACTTGGCCTTGGCATTCAGCCACACCGGCAGACTCACGCCAAAGTGATGGCGGGACACCACCCGCGCTTCCAGATCTTGCGCGGCAACCACCACCGGCAGCGCACAGGCGCCGGCGACCAACAGGGAGACGTTCTTCATGCGGAGGAAACAGCGGAGGGTTAGTTGCCCGTGACGATGCGGTAGAAGCGCATGGCGGGCGCGGGCAGCTCAGTCGGGGCCAAGTCGGTGTTGGGCGCGCCGTCATCCAGCCAGTTGAGCCGGTTGCCCGTGCCCAGGATGGTCACCGGCGAGGTCTTCCATGGGTCGCCCACGGCGTCCTGGTATTGCACGTAGTAGGTCAGGCCAACCACCGTGGGAAACTCCAGGTAGAAGCGGATGCGGCCGTCCGGCGCGTAGCCGCGCCGGCCCAGCACTTCGCTCATGATCGCGCTGGCCGGCGGGGCGATGGTGCGTGTCGAGTTGAGCAACTCCAGCTTGAGGCCGGGGTTCACGCCGCCAGCGCGGTTGGCGTTGTAGTATTCCAGCGTCAGCGTGACGTTGCTGCCCGAGCGCACCGCTAGGTTGTATTCGATGTAGGGCAGCCCCCCATTGGTGATGCTGGCGTTGCGCAGCGTCACCCCCGCCGGCAGGTTCGTCGCCGTGATGCGCAGCGCCGTGAAGTCAAAGGGCGTGTTGTTCTGCACGCTGACCTTCTGCTCATACAGGCTCGTCTGCGGGTTGAAGACCGGCGTCCCAAAGGTCGGGGCGTAGGTCGCATCGCCGCTCACGCTCGTCAGCAGCGGCTGGTAGATGATCACCGGCACCACCACGTCCTGCACCGTGCCATCGTTGAACTTCACCCGCACCGTGATGGTCGAGCGGTTCGTCGAGCCATCCTGCCCGCCCACGGCCAGCACGTTCACCACGCTGTTGCTCGGATTGAACGTGATCTCCTTCACCAGGTTCGTGTCCGCGGCCACCATCGTCACGTTGGTGATCATCCGGCCAGTGACCGGATCGTTGAGGTTTTCCAAGGACACCTTCGGAATGCCGCCCAGCGTCGGAATCTCCACCAGGATCGCTACGGTGCCGCTCCCTCGGTTGGTCCGCCCGCCCTCATCAGTCGTGACGATCACCAAGGTGTCGTCGCCGAAGTAGTTCGAGATGGAGGTGTAGGCCAGGCTCTCCAGCGCCGCGTTCACATTGCCAATGAGGCCGCTCAACACCACGTTCGTGCTGTTGGTCCGCCCGTCGCTGAAGGTCAGCCCGTTGGTCACGCTGATCCGCACCGTCCCGTTGGTCACCGTCAGCGACACCGTCAGCTCCGTGCTGTCCGGATCCCCCACGCGGAGGCCATTGGCCAGCGGCGTGTTGGTGGCCGAGAAACGCAGCACGGCCCCGGAGAAGACGGTCTGCCCCGAGGGCACCGCGTTGGTCGGGCGCGCGACGACGGAGATGCTGACCGTCGCGGGCTGCGAGTTCGAGGAGGCATCCGACGCGCGATAGGTGAAGCTGTCCGCGCCGTAGAAGTTCGTGTTGGGCGTGTAGGTGAACCCGCCATTGGCATTGAGCACCACCGGGCCTTGCGCAGCCTGCGTGAGGCGGGTCGCGGTCAACCGGTCGCCCTCAATGTCCGTGTCGTTGGCCAGCACGCCCGAGTTCATCGGACCCGCCAGGGCGGGGGCCAGACCGCCCACCGTCAACACGTCGCCCTGGTTCACCGTGTAGCTGTCATTGACCGCCACCGGCGCATCGTTCACCGGCGTCACCACAATGGTGAAGGTGTTCGTGCTCTTGTCCACCCCGCCCGTGGGCAAGGCCCCTTGCGGACGCAGCCCAGCATCCATCAGGCCCGTCCCGCCGTTGTCCTGCACCACCACCGTCACCGTCGCCGTGCCGTTGGCATTCAAGGCGGAGGCGAAGGTCAGCCGCCCGTTGTTGTCGATGGCCGGGGCCGCGCTGAAGAGGCCCGCATTGTCCACACTCACCGCATAGCCCACCAGCGTCTGCGCCGCCTCGTTCGGCGGGCCGGCCAGGAACGTCGCAAAACTGCTCGAACTCTGCGCCCCGGCATCCTCCAGCACCGTCACCGTGCTCTGCGCGAACGTCACGCTCGGCGCGTCGTTCACCGGCGTCACCACAATCGTGAAGGTGTTTGTCACCGCATCCACGCCACCGTTGACTGTTCCGCCGTCATCACGCACCACCACCGTGATCAGCGCCGTTCCGTTCGCATCGGGCACGGGCGTGTATTTTAACGTCCCGGTCGCGTTCGAGCTCGTGTATGTCACCGCCGGATTCGGGATCAATCCCGGGTTGCTCGACGTCGCCGTCACCGTCAGCACTTGCCAACTGTCATCGACCGGACCCGCACTGATCCCGCCGAGGTTCACCGTCTGCTCTCCCGCATCCTCCAGAATCGCTGCCGGATTGGGGATCTCGGCCAGAGTCGGCGCGGCATTGCGCAGCCCGGCGGCAGGCCAGAACCCCGTTTCCAACACCTGCGCTCCCCATGTCATGTGAGTTCCCGCCTCCGCCTGACCAATCGTGCAGACCAACGCCAGATTTCCCAAGCCGGAATAACCCCCGCCCGCGCTGACCCGCGAAACCTCCAGCGAAAACACCTGCCCGCTGACCACGCCGGGAATCAGCGCGAGCATCGTCGCCCAAACAACTCTAAAGAAACGACTCACGGATTTATTCGCTCCTCCACCCGCTGCGTGGCGAACGCTGGAATAGAAACGATGGCTGGCCCTTTGTAGTGACCACGGCGTGTCCTGCTCCAGGACCGCCGACGGCTAAACAGATCTCCGGTGGCTGCTGGCGGCTGCTGTTGGCTGCCGGCATATCGCGCTATTGGATGCGAAGTTTGAAAAAGCGCAACCCCGCCTGGTTGCCAGTGGCCGGCGCGGTCACCTGGAGCAACTGAACATTGCCAGACTGAAAGCTCTCCATCATGGCTGCGTCGGCCCCGGGCTCGGCGCGCTGGAAGGAGACGGTCTGCCAAGTCTTGAGGTCAGCCGATCCCACGACGCTGTAATTTCGCCCGCGCACCGCCATGAATTCCAGCACCGGAGCCCCGCCGACTACCCGCACGACTTTCAAGTTCAGGCCGGTCCCATCCTGAAACCCGTAGGTGCCCGCCACGTATTCCTGCAACAGCGTTACTCCGTTGCCACCCGGAGAAGAGTTGGCCGTCAGATTCGTGAGCGACACATTCCAACCGCGGGCGTCGATCAGCGCCTGCTCCCACGCGTCCGGCAATCCATTCCCATTCCGGTCTTCACCCAAGGTGAGGTCGATGTGGGTCTGCTTGCCGGGCTGGCCGAGCAACGAATAGTCGCCCGTCATCTCGATGGGCAGAAAGGTTGCACCGCCGATCATGACCCGCAGCCGGAAGGGAACAGACGGCTGCAGAGCGATCGACTTGTAAATGTCACTCCGCACTGCCGAGTCCATCGGGATGGTCATCCGATAATTAACGCCAGGCTGCAGTCCGGGAACCACTTGGCACGAGACTGAAACCCCGGATGACGTCGTCAGCACGACGGTGGCGTTGGTTGTCAGTGGATTGCCGAACTCATCCCGGGCCATGCCATAAATCTGGTGTGGCAGCGCGGGGGGGAACGCAGAAAGGATGAAGGTTGAATGATAAAGAATGAAGGCGAAGAGCGCGGTGACGAGCCAGGCGCGTCGGCTGTCCCGCATTCCGCATTCCGCATTCCGCATTGAGGAGTTCGTGTTCATGGCGAAGGGAGTGGTGGGTCAGTTGCCGGCGTAAGAGTAGGTCACCAGATAAATCTTGATGTCCTTCACCGTGCTGATGAAGCGGTCGAGACCATCGTTGGGGTCGTTCAGCAGCTTGTAGCCGGGAATGACCAGCTTCCACTTGCTGTTCCAAACCGAGCGGCCGACCAGCCGGGTGTTGGTATATTCCGACTGCTGGAGCAACCCACCGCCGCCATAAATGCTGCTGCTGAATGCCGCTGTCGTCGAGACCGGGCGGAATTCCGGGTGCTTCCGCAGATTGAACAGCGGCTCGGTCAGCGAGTCCGTCGTCTGATACAGCGCCTTGGTCGAAAAGGCGGACGCGCCGATGTTGAACGGGAGCGGAATCGTCACGTCATTCACCGCCCATGTCCGGACCGCACTGCCATCGCCCAAGGGAGGACTACGCATCGAATCGACACCCACCGGAATGAGGTAGATGCCCGGCGTGGCCGCCAACGCCTGCGGATCGAGGAACGAAGCACTCGGATCGGCCGGCGAGGTGCCCCCCGCCGAACCCACCACACCGGAGTTCGCGGCGGGGTTGGCCATGCCTTTGTAACCTTCGAGCGCAACCCCAAGTGAAAAGATCTTGGTCGCAAAGTAGCTCGGCGGGAAATAAGAGTCCCCGCCTGCCAGCGTCCGCCCGAAGAAGTTCTTGCCGGGCGTGATCGTGGTGCTGAACTCAATGACCAGCCCTGGAACCGTCAGGCTGTCACCCGGGGCAATCTGCAGACATTGGCGCCGCACATCCTCGTCGGCCAGCAGGTCCGTCCGGCGGGCCTGGTTCAGGATGTCCTTCCAGGAGTTGTCCCCTTCCGATCCAGGCACGAGGCGGTGATTCTCTGTCCGGAGCGAAACGGTCGTCCCGTAAGCAGTCGGGTTGCTGAATCCCAGCCGCCCCTTCAGGACATTCCAATCCGCCTTCATTTCCGCCAGGACGCTCGACAGACCGGGATCACCGGTGTTGCTGCCGGCATACTGCGGTTCGCCAGCCTTAACGACCCCGAGCGCACGCGAGTTCACAATCCGGCTGATGAATTGCTTCCCTTTGGTGGTGTTGAGCAGGCCGGTCTCGTAATCGTAGGCTTGCGCCGCCATGAAGGTGTAGCGCGCGCTGAGATCGAACAGCGTCTTGTAGCGCTCCAGCTTCTCGTTGCGGAAGATGCGGAAGGCGGCGTCCCGCGTGCGGTAGCCTTGGGTGATCGCCGCAGCACGTTGACGGAACACCAGGCGCTCCTGTTGGATCCGATCGCCCTGCGCGACGAGGGTTGCATACTCCCCAAGCGCGTCGCCGCGTTCCCGAATCGCGGCATTAATCTTATACAAGGTTGCCTGCAAAGCCCCCAATTGGCTGCTCAGAGCAGCGACCTGCTCGCGGACTTCTTGGCTTCGCTCCAGTGGTTGAATCTTGTCAAACTCCGTCCATTGCTTCGCGGAGTCGTTGGCGAACTTCAGCGCGTTGACGACTATCCCCTCGGCGGAGTTTACCGTCTTGGCAAGTGCGAGCGCCCCAGCCACGACGGTCTTGATCGAACCTTCGGCTGCGTTACCCGGCGCATCGGTCCCCGCCGCGACCCCCGCGACAATGACCTTCGGGAATGCCCTACTTAACGCTTCCGTTATTTTGTCGGCATGACTTTCAACGAGGTCGAGCAGACTGCTAGCCACACCATGGGCAAACTCCACGGACTGCACGGTTTGATCGGCAATCAACATGCTCTTTTGGAGGTCACGGACCTCGTCATAAGTCTTTAGCCCGAGCTTGAACAAGGCGATGGATCTCCCCAAATCCGTCACCCCACCGGCATTATCATAAACCGCCTGCCGCAGCTTGGCGTTGGATGCAATCACCTTGGAAATCGCCTGCTGAATTTTGCCGGGCGAGACCCTCTTGCCCACCCAGTCGCTCGGCTTGTCGAATCCATGTGGGCCGAGGTGGAACGCGATAAATCGGTTTGAGGTCGTCCCGCTCGTGTAGGAATCCGGGTAATTCGCATCCAGGACATTCAAACCAGTGAGTTCATAGTTCGTCCCCCAATCCTTCGGGAAATCCTGAATGTCGATATTCCAATCAGTGCTGCCTGTCCCTGCGTAGTTCCAAAGGGAGGGAAAGGGCAGTTCCGGAACATCGACATAGGCATAATGAACCAGATCGGGGCCGCTGTAGCCCTGTTTCCAAGTCTTGCCCGGCCCGATGTCATCGGTGTAGGGCGTGCCGTAAAGCTCAATCAACTGAAACTGATAGGCCAATTCCTGCTTCGCCACTGCGGCTTGGTATTCCGTCAGCGAATCCGTCTCCGAACGCATGAGCCGGGTAACGTCCTTTGCGTCGTCGAAGGAGACAATCGCATTGTTCAAGGCCCCCTTGGCGCGCTCGAAAATCTGTTCAAAGTGCGGTTTGGGGTCCGGACCGGTGATCTGGTTGGGATTGATATCGAAGGCGAGGCTGGCCCCGGGCAGGCCGAGCGGCGTGAAATGACCCTCGGCGTTGTCCACCGAGAGTTGCACCTGAAGCGCCGTGGCCGGGAGTTCGGCCAGCTCCGGCACCGTCGTCCGGTCCACTTTCTGGATGCCCTCATGCGACGGGTCAGGGTCGCTGGCCGGCAGGATCGCGTTGCCAACGGTCCAGTTGAAATAGGCACCCATGGCCGTTCGGGTGGCCCAATGGTCCACACCCCAATGCCGGGTGGTCGGCACCGACCGGGTCAGATTGTCCCGGGTCTCTCCCAGCGATTCCCAGCCGATGTCGTCCCCGGGGACGTAGTCACGCCGCCAAGTCAGGTCCACAACCTGGCTGCCGCTGCGCGCCAAGGCGGCCGCCCCAGCCGCGAACTTCCGTTCGTTCTGGTAGTTTACCTGCACCGCCTTCCCCAACACAGTGACGGCTTCAGATTTCGGCACCCAGTCAAAATTGGGGTCAAGCAGAAGCTGGTAATAGTTCTTCACCGCCGTCAGGTAATGGCCATAGCCATCGCCATGCCCCTGCGGGAACATGTGTGCCGCATCGGCCGCCCCAATCGAGGCATTGGTCCCGCCCTGAGGTTGGATATTATAGTTAAGCGCATAGATGACTTCGCCTGCATCAATGCCTCGGGTGTAGTTCCAGAACATGCGGTTATACACCGGCTGGGTGGTCACCCCCGGCTGGATGAAATCATCCCTACCGCGCATCAACGCCAGCTCTTCCTCCAGCAAGGATGACATCTGCCCTCGGAAGGCGAACAGGGCCGTGGCGATGTCGCCATAGTTCTTGTCCGCAGTGCCAATTCCGATGGTCGGATTGGCGGCATCGGCATAGGCCTCGTTGCCCAGCATCATGTAGAGGTCATTCAGGTAACCGGCTGCCAGTAGCAAGGCATCGTTGGCCGGACCGTAGTTGATGCCGGCTTCCAGGCTCAACATCTTGCCCCGGCGCAACACCGTCTCATAAATCTCAATCAGTCCGGCGTTGTTGATGTTTTCAAGATTGAGCGCCACATCACCCTCCCAGCGCTTGCCTGCCTGGGTGAGAATACTGGCATCGGTGTTGGCCGCATTGTTGAAGAGATCCGTCACCCGCTGGTTGAACGGGTTGATGCCCGCCAGCACCCGCTTGATCCAGCCTTCGGCAAGCTGCGGTTCGGTCCATTGGGAGAAACCTCGGTTGAACGAGGCGTGGCTGGGATTCGTCGCCCGATACCGGGCGATCAGATAGTTGTCCCCGAGCGAACGCACGTCCGCCGAGCCGCCCAGAATGGCCCGCACCTTGTCAACGTATCGGCTGGCATCCAGCGCCAGCCAAGGCGACCCGGTGGCTGCTGTCTGATCCACCGACTCGTAGGCTTCTAGCCGGGCGTTGAAGGCAAACTGCGCCCCGGGCAGCGCCGTGGAGTAGAATTCGACCGCCAGCGTGTGGGTCGCAGTGCCGCCCGAACGTTGGCCGCCAGCAAACAGGTCAGGTCCGAGCCGATACACGCGGCTCAAGGGTGAAAACGCCCCGGGGGCCGTCACCGTCGGGGTGTTGCCATTGGTCAAGCCGGCGCCCGCCACCAACACCCCATCCAGATAGACCTTCGCTCCCAAAGAAGTTCCGAGGTCCAGGCTGAGATAGAACTGCGAATACGACTTGGATTCGTCCAGTGTAAACCGGCGAAACGCCACGCTGGCGGGGGCACCCTCTATCGCACGCTCATACAATTGAATGACCGTGGCCGCCGTCGGGGCCGCCGTCTGGCCTGGATCAATCGCCACCACCACGTTGGTCGCGGCCTGTCCGAGATACGTCGAGGTGGAAACCGCTTTGACCGTTCCGAAGAAGTTGGTTCCCGCCTCGTTTCGAACGACCAGTTTGCTGCCCACGGCGACAAATTGCTGCGCTCCCGGCTGAAGCA
>CAIPBN010000816.1 GCA_903863315.1 uncultured Verrucomicrobiota bacterium
GCGCGGGTGCGAGGCGCGCGGGAGCCACGGGCGCTTCGTCGTGTTGAGGTAAAATGGCGACGTGCCCGGCGCGGCTTCGTCGAGCGGCTGGTTTACCTTGATGGTGGGCGGTAGAACTTTTTGCTCCAGCGCAAGCGCGGCTTTGATGAGGCCAGCGACACCGGCAGCGGCTTTGGAATGGCCGATTTGCGACTTCACCGAACCGAGCGCGGCCCAAGTGCCTTCGGGCTTTGCGGCGCGGAAGACTTTCGCGAGCGAGCGGAGTTCGGTAGCGTCGCCGACCTTTGTGCCGGTGCCGTGCGCTTCGACAAGTTCCACGGTGGCGGGGCTGACGCCGGCGTTGGCGTAAGCGCGTTCCATCGCCTGGACTTGGCCTTCGGAGCGCGGTTCGTAAATCGCGCCGCCGCGCCCGTCGCTGGAGGAGCCGATGCCCTTAATAACGCAGTAAATCCGGTCGCCGTCGCGCTCGGCGTCGGCGAGGCGCTTGAGCACGACCATGCCGATGCCTTCGCCGAGGATGGTGCCGTCGCCGTCGCGGTCGAACGGCCGCGCGTTCCCCGATGGCGAGAGCGCCGGGGTCTTGCTGAAGCACATGAACATGAAGATGTCGTTGAAGGTGTCCACGCCGCCGCAGATGACCATGTCACTGCGGCCTGCCTCCAACTCCAGCCCCGCCAAATGCAACGCCGCGAAGCTGCTCGCGCAGGCGGCGTCTACCACGCAGTTCGTTCCGCCCAAGTCGAGGCGGCTGGCGATGCGGCCCGCGGCGACGTTGCCGAGCAGGCCGGGGAAGGAATTCTCCTGCCACGGCACGTAGCCGTCGGCGATGCGTTGCACGACATCTTCGGCGACGTCATTCGCCACGCCGGCTTCCTTGAGCGCGCGCCGCCAGATAGGATGGCCGAGCCGCGCGCCGAGCGGGATGACGAGCTCGAGCGCGCCGGTGACGCCCAGCAGCACGCTCGTGCGCTGGCGGTCGAAGGGTTTGTCTGCGTAGCCCGCATCCACGAGTGCTTGCTTGGCAGCGACCATGCCCAGCAACTGCGTCGTGTCCGTGGCCTCGATGTCCTTGGGCGCGATGCCGAATTCCAGGGGGTTGAAATTCACCGGCGAAATGAACCCGCCGCGCTGCGCGTAGGTCATGTCCGGGGCCTTCGGGTCGGCGTTGAAGAAGTCCGTGCCGCGCCAGTGCGTCGCCGGGATGGCGGTGATGGCGTCGGTGCCGGCCTTGAGGTTGCGCCAGTAAGCGCGCAGATCATCGGCCTGCGGGAAGATGGCGCTGAGACCGACAATGGCGAGGGGCGTGGACTGGCTCATCACTTAATCTGGCTTTGCGTTCAACAACTCGCGTAGGCGGTCCGGCTCGATGGGAACGCAAACGGTGTCCTCCAGCGAAAGGGGAATCCCCTGCAATCGCAGGGCCACCGCGCGCAGGTGCTTGGCCGCGCCGTAGAGCAGGTTGAGCCCGAGGACTTCGGCGAGGCGGTTCTCAGGCTTTTCCAGAAACGTGCCGCGCGTCCACTCGTTGAACGCGCCCATCGCGGGGCCGCACCAGACTTGATAATCCATCACGCGCGACGGCTCGCCAGCGTTCGCCCAGCGCGAGCTGAGGCCGAGGTAGCTGCGGAAGACGAGCGCCATCTTATGCTTCGCGTCGCGTTCGGCGCGCTCGACTTGCGCGGGGTCGCGCGTGAGCCAGAAGGCGCGCGTGCTAGCCCAAGTTTCTGCCAGCGTGGCGCGGAAAAACTGCTTCTCCAGCGGCGCGCGGTCGGCTTCGGGAATCGCGTCGAGACTCGGGTAAGCGCGATACAGCTCCCACAACTTCGCGGCGCGCATCGGGAACATCGTGCCGCGCTTGAGCACCTGGAGTTTGACGCCCATCTCAAACATGTCGGCGGCGGGAGCCATCGCGGTGTCCGCTTGCTCGGCTTGGGCGAGCATCTTGCGCACGGCGTCGCAGGAGCCGGACTCGACGCAGGCCTGGTTCACCGAGCCGGTGACGACATAGGCCGCGCCCATTGCGAACGCTGCGGCCAAGCCCGACGGCGTGGAGAGTCCACCCGCCGCACCGACGCGCAGCGGGTGCGCGTAAGCAAACTTCGCCTGCAATCGGTCACGCAACGCGAGCAGCGTGGGCAGCAGCGTGACGAGCGGGCGGTTGTCCGTGTGCCCGGCGGAGTCGGCCTCCGCCGTCACGTCCTGCGCGACGGGGATTTGCGCGGCGAGTGCGGCCTGCTCGGCGGTGAGCTCGCCCGTGCGAACGAGTTCGTTGAGCATCTCCGCCGGGGGCGGGGAGAAAAACTGCGTGGCGACCTCGACCCGCGAGACCTTCGCGACGATGCGGTTGGGCGTGACGATGTGACCGGCAGCATCGCGATGGATACCCGCCACCCGGAAGCGCACGACGGGGAGGGTGAGCCGCAAGTAAGCTGACGCTTCGATGAGCCGAAGTCCGCGCTGGATGAACATGCGCGCGACGGCGTCTTCGAGCGACGACTCGTTCGGGCTGTGGATGAGATTTACGCCGAAGGGCAGCCCGGGAATGCTGGCTTGAAGCCGGTTTAGCGCCGCCTCCACGCGGTCCTTGCCCAGCCCCGCCGCGCCGAAGAAGCCGAGCATTCCCCCGCGCGCCATCGCCTCGACCAGTTCCACCGACGCGATGCCATTCGCCATCGCCCCCGCCACATAGGCGTAGCGCAATCCGTG
Organism: uncultured Verrucomicrobiota bacterium; assembly: GCA_903863315.1. Taxonomy (GTDB): domain Bacteria; phylum Verrucomicrobiota; class Verrucomicrobiia; order Limisphaerales; family SXTU01; genus SXTU01. The sequence goes on from CAIPBN010000816.1 coordinate 2,707, forward strand.
GTCGTGCTTGAAGGACGCCTCGCCAAGGCTGTCCAGCACCTGCGCGACCGAAGGACCACGGTCGGTCAGTGGTGAGCCAGTCTGGCTCCGACAAGGGGTCGTGCCAGTGGCCGTTTTGGTCTTGGTTTCTAACTCTATCATTACCGAAGCCGCGGTTCGGACGCCGTGAAACAAGCAGTCTTCAAGGAATTGCCGGTCAGAACAGCTTTTCGCGGACGAAGCGGCGGGGATTTGAACAGCATTTGATGGTGATTAACCATCAAAATGTTCTGGCTCTTGGAGGGGCGGAAGAGTCGTTGCGCCCAGAGGCGGTGAAGGGCCGGTGCCGGGACAGAGTTTCCGTGCGCAGTGACTCAAGAACAGGCGCGGGCACCTTCGAAATCGAAAAGCGCCAGATTGCCGGGTCAGGTTGAAGGTTTCCGTTGTCCTGCCGTCCAACGCCCATAATTTTTACAACCATGAATTCATCCTTCATCTCCCGCCGCACCGCTCTCAAAGGACTCGGAGCCACTCTGGCTCTGCCTTGGCTGGAGGCGATGGGGCCGATGACCGGCTGGGCCGCTGGGAACACGCCTGCCAGCAAGGCCGCCCCGAACCGGATGGCGATGCTTTACGTCCCCAATGGCAAGAACATGGTGGACTGGACCCCGCAGGCGGAAGGTGAATTGACCGCTGAGCTGCCCGCCATTCTCCAGCCGCTCGCCGAGCATCGGAAGGATTTCTCCATTCTCACTGGACTGACCGCCGACAAGGCCCGCGCGCATGGTGACGGCGGCGGCGACCACGCCCGCGCACTGGCTGCCTTCCTCACGGGTGCCCAGCCTCGTAAGACGGACGGCACGGACATCCGGGCGGGGGTGTCGGTTGATCAGGTTGCGGCCTCGCGCTTGGCGGACCAGACCCGGCTTGGTTCGTTGGAGATTGGCACCGAGGCGGGTTCCATGGCTGGCAACTGCGATTCTGGTTACTCCTGTGTTTATTCCTCCACGATGTCCTGGCGCTCGGCCACGCAGCCGCTCCCGAAGGAAGTGAACCCGAAGCTGGTTTTCGAGCGACTCTTTGGCGCGGGTTCCGCACAGGAGCGTGCCAAACGGGATGCACAGCGCAAAAGCGTCCTGGATCTCGTCAAACAGGACTTCAGCGACCTCAACGGCAAGCTGGGCCGCAACGACCAGCGCAAGCTGGACGAATACTTCTCCGCAGTCCGCGACATCGAGCAGCGCATCGAACGCGCCAGCAAGTTCGCCGACCCCAAGCCCCCCGAGGGCGTCGCCGCTCCGGCGGGGATTCCGGCCACCTACGAGGAACACATCAAGCTGATGTGCGACCTCATGGTGCTTGCCTTCCAGACGGACACCACCCGCGTGTGCACCTTCGTCCTCGCCAACGAGGGCAGCAACAAGGCCTATTCCTTCATCGATGTCCGCGAAGGGCACCATGACCTCTCGCATCACGGGAATGACATGGAGAAGAAGGCGAAAATTGCGAAGATCAACACCTTCCACACCACGCAGCTCGCCTACTTGTTGGGCAAGCTCAAGTCCGTGAAGGAAGGCGACGGCACGTTGCTCGACCATTGCATGCTCGCATACGGCAGCGGTAATTCGGATGGCAACGCCCACAACCACGACAATCTCCCGGTCCTGCTGGCTGGTCGTGGCTGCGGCACCATCAAGCCCGGCCGCCACATCGTCTATCCCAAGGAGACGCCACTGAACAACTTGTGGCTTTCCATGCTCAACCGCATGGAAATTCAGACCCAGCGACTCGGGGACAGCACGGGCGAGTTGAAGAACTTGGCCTGAACGGGCGGCAAATTCGCAACGAGACGCGAGCTTGAAGGGCTCGCGTTTTGTTTTTGGCCGCCTTGTTGTGTTACTAGCGGGGGCGGCCGCACCTGGAGTGAAGCACGGCGGTGCCGCCTTAGTCCAAGCGGAGCCCATGAGATCTGTTGTCCCACTGCTCGCCACCGTCGCGCTCGTGTTGGGCGCTGAAGCCCAGACCCCGAAAAGCCCCAAGCCCAAGGCGAAGGCCGAGCCTGAAGTCAGCTACCCGCCGGCAATTCCCGGAGGGAAGGACATCGTCACGGACACCTCGCCGGACTTCCTGAAGCCGCCCGCTACGCTCCTGCCCGGCGTCGCCATCGCGGGAACGCCGCCGACCGTGGATTTTGCCTACTTCCCCGGCCAGACTTATCGCGGTAATCCATGGTCGAACTGGGGCGACAGCCTGTTCGCCAACGGCAAATACTACGCCTCCATCGGCGACCATCTCGCGCCGGGCGGCACGGCGTTCATCTACGAGTTCGATCCGGCCACGAAGAAGTTTCGCCAGCTTCTCGACGTGAAAAAGCTGCTTGGACTGCCTGCCGGGCGCTACTCGCCGGGGAAGATTCACACGCTGCTCACGCTGGCGCGGGACGGCTGGATTTACTGCGGCACGCACCGCGGCGGCACGCGTGCGACGGACGGCGACAAGGACTACAAGGGCGACTGGCTGATCCGCGTGCATCCGGTCACCGCTAGGGCGGAAGTGGTCTCCGAGGGCCCGGTGCCCGGCCATTGTATCCCGACCGGTCTGGCGGATCCGCAACGTCTCATCTTCTACGGTGGGACGGAGCCCGAAACGCGCGCCGGCGAGAAGAGCGTGACTTTCTTTGCCTATGATCTCGCGGCCCGAAAGTTGATTTGGTCGGGCTTCGGCGGCCCGGCGCGTGCGATGATTTTTTCAACATCCACCGGACGCGTCTGGTTCAACGTGGACTCGCTCACCGGCAGCGACTTGGTGCGCTTTGATCCTGCCAAGCCCGGCAAGCCCACGCTCGTCCCCGGCAGCATCGGCCTCCGTGCCGCGAGCGACGAGACGCCGCAGGGCATCATTTACACCGTTTCGCATGCCCAGAAAGACACCGTCGCGCAGCTTTACGCCTTCCACGCGAAGACCGAGCGCATCGAGTCACTCGGTCCCGCCGCCATCGGCACGAACCAATACATCACCACGCTCGACGCCGACCCAACCGGACGCTTCCTCTACTACGTCCCCGGCGCACACGGCGGCAGCGAGGCGGACAACTCGGCGGTCGTGCAATACGACACGAAGACGAAGACGCGGAAGGTCATCGCGTTCCTGCACCCGTTCTATCAGCAAAAATATGGCGTGACGCCGCGCGGCACCTACAGCGTGGCGCTCGATGCGCAGGGTGAATCGCTCTACATCACCTGGAATTGCAGCCGGGGCACCCGGGTCTGGGATTCCTGTGCGTTGACGGTCGTGCATGTTCCAGCGAGCGAGCGCCGGCTGTGACCTGCGCCAGCTCTCCAATCCGCCACGCACCGGACGAACGTCGGTTGACCTTCCCCGCCTCCGCCCGCATCGTTCGCGCGCAACATGGCAGAACACAAACATCGCGCCGAGACGCTCTCGCAGGAGCTGGCCCGGATGGTGGAGCAGGCCCCGGCGGACGACCCGCTGACCCTGAACCGGTTGTTGAACCAAACCGGGGGACGCGGCCTGTTCATCGTGGTCATCCTTCTGAGCCTGCCGTTCATCACCCCCATCCCGTTGCCCGGCGTGAGCACCGTGCTCGGTCTCGTCATCGGCGTGCTGGCGGTGCGGCTGGCGGTGGGGCTGCCGCCGCGCCTGCCCAAGACCCTTGGCGACCGTTCGTTGGATGCCGGGGCCAGCCGCAAGGTGCTTTCCGCCAGCGTGAAAATCCTCAGCTTCATCGAGAAGCTCGCCCGGCCCCGGCGCTCGGCGTGGCTCGGCTGGCGCGCGGTGCGCTTCACCAATGCGGGGCTGATCGCGCTTATGGCATTCCTGCTCATGTTGCCGTTCCCGCCGTTTCCGCCCTTCACGAATGCCCTGCCGGCTTACTCGATCATTCTGCTGGACGCGAGCATGATGGAGGAGGACGGCGTGCTCATCTGGGTGGGCTACATCGTCTCCGTCGGCACCGTCATCTACCTCCTGATGATTCTTCACGTGATCGAGGCAACGCTTCGGCACGCGTATGACTACTTGTTCGGCGTGCTGCTGCTGGGATGAAATACCGCTGGTCCATTGCGCCCCCCCAGCCCGCGCTCGTTGCCGTGCTCGGCAAACAGCTCGGGGTTTCCCCGCTCCTTGCACAATGCCTCGTCAACCGGGGCCACAGCGAACCGGAAGCTGTCGCGCGCTTTCTCGAACCGCGCCTGCGCAGTCTCGCCGATCCCTTCGCGCTGCCGAACATGGCCGCCGCCGTGGACCGCCTCTTCGCCGCCCGCGAGCGCGCCGAGCCGCTGGTCATCTTCGGTGACTACGACGTGGACGGGGTGACTGCGACCGCGCTGCTGCTCGAAGTCCTGCGCGCGCTCGGCTGGTGCGTGGACTTCTACCTGCCGCACCGCATGGAGGAGGGCTACGGTCTCAGCCAGGACGGCGTGGAGAATTGTCTTCAGAAATTTCCCGGCACCAAGCTGCTGCTCGCCGTGGACTGCGGCTCGACGGCGGTGGCAACCATCGGCTGGCTCAAGCAGCGCGGCGTTGACGTGCTGGTGCTGGACCATCACCAGGTCTCTGAGCCCGCGCCGGCAGCGCTGGCGCTGGTGAACCCACAGCTCGCGAAGCAGGCGGTTTCCGGTCCGCCGGCAGCGCTCCCTGACTTCACTGAACTTTGCTCCGCCGGCCTCGCCTTCAAGCTTGCTCACGCGTTGGTGAAGCGCGGCCGCGACCGGCAACTCGCCGAGTTCGCGACTTTTGATGTGCGCCCGCTGCTCGACCTCGTCGCGCTCGGCACCATCGCCGACCTTGTGCCGCTCACCGGCGAGAACCGCATCCTCGTCACCGCCGGTCTGGAGCGGTTGAACGTTACGCGCCGTCCGGGCCTGCTGGCGCTGAAGGCTGCGGCGGGCATTGAAGGTTCCATCGGCACTTACGAAGTGGGCTTCCAGCTCGGCCCACGCCTCAACGCCGCCGGACGTCTGGAGAACGCTGCTGAAGCCCTGCAACTCCTGCTCGCCGCCGGGCTTGCCGCCGCCGAGCCCATCGCCCGTGCGCTGGATGCGCGGAACCGCGAGCGCCAGCAGATCGAGCGCACCATCAGCGACGAGGTGATCGGGGCCATCCGTGCGCGGTTCGACCCGCTGCGGGACTACGTGCTGGTGGAAGGCCAGTTGTATTGGCACATCGGCGTCGTGGGCATCGTTGCCTCGCGCGTGCTGCGGGAATTTCACCGGCCCACCCTGATCCTTGGCGGCGAGGCGGCCGAATGGCGTGGCTCCGGCCGCAGCATTCCCGGCTTCGATCTGGCGGCTGCCCTGCGCGAGTGCGACGACTTGCTCGTCCGGCACGGTGGGCATGCGATGGCCGCCGGCGTCACCATCTTGCCGGACAACGTGCCGGCCCTGCGGGAGCGCCTCAACAGCTTCGCCCGGCGGACACTCAGTCCGGAGCAGCTTCAGCCCGTCCTGAAACTGGACGCCGAAGTCTCCCTGCGCGAACTGACCATCGAACGGCTGGCGGAGTTGGACCGCCTTGCGCCGACAGGGCAGGGGAATGCCGCCCTGCATTTCTGCGCCTCCGGCCTCCGGCTTCACCGTCCGCCGCTGCGCATGGGCAAGGAGCAGCAGCATCTCAAGCTGCATGTGACCGATGGCAACGACATCCGCGAAGCCGTCTGGTGGAATGTTCCCCGGGATTATGTTCTGCCCCCGCGCTTTGATCTGGCGTTCACTGCGGAGATAAACGAGTTCCGGGACAACCGCACCGTGCAGCTCAAGGTGAGCGATCTGCGGGCAGCCTGAAGCAGGCCGCGCTCCTGCCCGCTTCGCGACAAGAGATTGGCTGGCAATCCTTGGTTGTCCGCGTTAAAACCCTTCCCACTTCAACATGAAAGCACTTGTTACTGGAGGCGCGGGATTCATCGGTTCACACATCTGCGAGGCACTCTGCCGGCGCGGCGCGAAGGTCGTCGTCCTCGACAACCTCAGCACCGGCAAAGTCCACAACCTCGACTTCAAGAAACCCGGCGACGAAATCGAGTTCGTCCAAGGCGAGGTCGCGGACGAGGCGCTCGTGAAGAAGCTTGTCGCCGGCTGCGACTGGGTCTTCCACGAGGCCGCGCAACCCTCCGTCCCGCTCTCCGTCGCGCAGCCGATGCAGACCAACCGCGACAACCTCGACGCCTCGCTCGCCCTGCTCGTCGCGTCGCGCGACGCGGGCGTGAAGCGCTTCATGTTCGCCTCCTCCTCTGCCGTCTATGGCGACTCCGAGGCCCCCTTGAAGCACGAGTCCCACGGCGTCTGCCCCATCTCGCCCTACGGCCTCCAGAAGTATGCCGCCGAGCGCTACGGCCAGCTCTTCCACCAGCTCTACGGCTTCGAGGCCATCAGCTTCCGCTACTTCAACGTCTTTGGCCCGCGCCAGTCCTTCGACTCACCCTACTCCGGCGTCATCGCCAAGTTCTGCACCCTCATGCTGCAAGGCACCGCCCCGAAGATTTTCGGCGATGGCCTCCAAACCCGCGACTACGTCTATGTGCAAAACGTCGTGAAC
>CAIPBN010000817.1 GCA_903863315.1 uncultured Verrucomicrobiota bacterium
CCGATACAGGGGCGGTTCTTGATGATGCCTAATCGTGGCGGACAGCAGTTCAAACTGGCTGCTGGTAAAGCTTCTGAAAACCGCGCTCGTCCCTTCGCTCGCACAGTTTGGATCGCAGAGGGTGATGCCGTCGGTGCCGAAGCGCGCGGTGGCAGTTGCGGGCTTGCAGACCTTCGGTTCGGGGAGCAACGCAGCCCATGGCAGCCGCGGGGCTGGCGTCTGGACACAGACCTGGCGCGTGCAGTGCCTAAAATCGGCCTGAAAGCGTGATGCCCACATAAGGGGCTCCGTCTCCGTTGAGCTGAAGATTGGCCTTGTCGTAAACGAAGCGGCGGTCGACTACCCAGCCGGCTTCGATTCCGACAGTCAGCTTTTGGGTCCATAGCCTGTTCAGCCCCGCCCCCATGCGGATTTCTCGGAAGGTGATGGTCTGGTCGTTCAATGCCGGCCGACCAGTCCGAGTCCCAAACGAGTCACCGACACGCCACGCCCCTCCAACCAGTTCGCCACCTGCGTAGGCCGTCCACCCAGACCCGAGTTGATATTCTACGGTGGGCTTGGGAAGAACGGCGGACAGTGTCCAATCCTCAGCAAACCGCCAACGAACGCCCAAACCGCCGATCGCAGGAATGTCGCGTCGAGGATCCACGGTCACGGCTGCAATCCAGGTCAGGTTTGTGCTTTGGACGTAGGCTAGGGCGAAGAGCGCGGTGGCGTTCAGGTCGTTGGCGGAAATGTCTTCAAAGTCGCTTTGCAGCCCGGGCCTCAGGCTCGTGCGCAGGCTCCATCGGTCGGCGAATTCCCAGTTGTTGCCCAGCTCCAGGGCCAATGTCTGGACGGTGTTGGGAATCGGTGTGCCAGCAGTCACGCCGAACCCAAACCGCTCCCACCACAAACCTATGGACCAACTGTATTCGTCGGATGTCCGGTTTTGCCAACTGTATCGCAAGCTCGTGCTGAAGGCGTCGGCGTCGCCCAGCCGCGCAGTGCCTGCCGAGACGCGAGCCGGGCCAGAATAGGAAGCCGTCGTGGTGACAAGCTGGCTAATCTCGGCACCGGACAACGATGCCACAGAGAGCAGGGCACTGGCTAAAACCCACAGAAACGAGATGAATGGCGTATGCCTCATAAGCGGACGCCAAGCTAGGTCGGCAGGGTTGAAATGCAAGTGACCATAAAGGGGTTGGTTCTTGTTACGGGCTGGTCGCAGCGGACAGCAGTTCAAATTGGCTGCCGGCAGATCTTCTGCGAACACCTCTCCCTGGCACGGTTCGGCATCGCAGATGGTGATGCCATCGGGCCGAGGCGGGCGGCGGCAGGCGCACCTGACGAATCCGGATGAACCGTCCAGCCCCCCTTCCCGAAAGTTTGTCCTCGATTCAAACTAGCACCACCTCGAACTCGCGCTACTTTTGGCGGCTACTTGGGTGCAGATGGCAGCCGGACGAATCGATTTATGAATGATGAAACCTCTCCAGTGATGGTGATTGTCGGCGGGGCTGGTGGCATCGGTTCCGCAGTGGCACGGCGGCTGGCCGCCTGCGGTTGCCGGATTGTGCTGGCCGGCCGGGAACCCGGGCGTCTCCAGACGGTCGCCACCGAAACCGCCGCCCAAGCAATTGCCTGCGACGCCCGCGACAGTGCGGCCGTGGATGCGTTGATGCAGTCCGTCGTAGCCAGCCACGGGCGCGTGGATGGCGTGGTCAACTGCGCCGGCTCCATCCTGCTCAAGCCCGCTCACCTGATCAGCGACCGGGAATTCGCCGACACACTGGCGGTCAATCTCACCACGGCCTTCAACCTCCTGCGCGCCGCCGCTCGGCTCATGATGCGACAAGCCGGAGGCGGGAGCATCGTGCTTTGTTCTTCAGTGGCCGCCCGGCGCGGGCTGGTCAATCACGAGGCCATCGCCGCCGCGAAAGCCGGAGTCGAGGGCTTGGCGCTCGCCGCCGCCGCAACTTACGCGCGCCAAGGCGTGCGCGTGAACTGCGTCGCCCCGGGACTCACCCGCACGGATTTGACCCGCACGCTCACCCAGAATGAAACCGTGGCCAAAAATTCCGCTGCCTTGCACCCGCTCGGGCGCATCGGCGAACCCGCGGAGGTGGCTTCCGCCATCTGCTGGCTGCTGGACCGTGAGCAAAGCTGGGTGACGGGCCAAGTCCTCGGCGTGGATGGCGGGCTTGGCAGCGTTCAGGCCAGGAGTTGAGCATGGCCTTACCCAAAACGACAAAGCCCGTAACTGCGTCCGGCGGATTGCGGCTGGGGCTCTGCTGCCAGTTCATCGCGCAGCCCATTAAATTCAGCACCACCACCGCGACCGCGCTGGCGCGCCTGCCACGCCGTGAGCAACTGGCCCGGCTCGCGGCCCTCGGCGCGGCCAACGCCGCGTCGTTGCTCGCGGCGTTGAAATTCTGCGCCGCTAACGGCATCCAGTCCTTCCGGATCATCAGCCCCATCCTTCCGGCTAAAACGCATCCGACCGTGGGCTACCGCGTCGAGGAACTACCCGGGGCCGCGGAACTCGTGGCGCAGTTTCGCCGCTGCGGCGATTTCGCCTGCGCGCAGGGCATCCGCACCGGATTCCATCCCGACCAGTTTGTCGTGCTCAACTCGCCGGATGCGGACATCCTGAACCGTTCGATCGCGGATATCGAGTCGCAGGCCGAAATCGCCGAGTGGACCAACGCCGACACGGTGAACATCCACGGCGGTGGTGGTTACGGCGACAAGCCGGCGGCTCTTGAACGCTTCCGGTGCAACCTTGACCGGCTCAGCCCCCGCGCCCGGACGCGCCTCACGGTTGAAAACGACGACAAGACCTTCACGCCGGCCGACCTGCTCCCGCTGTGCCGCGCCACGGGCCTGCCTTTGGTTTACGATGTGCATCATCACCGCTGCTGCCCGGACTCCTTGAGCGTGGCGGAGGCGACCGCCGCCGCGCGCGCGACTTGGAACCGCGAACCGCTGTTCCACATCTCCAGTCCGCTGGAAGGCTGGACGGGGCCGAAGCCGGAACGACACCATGACTACATCGACCCAAAAGACTTTCCCGCCGCGTGGCGAGGCTGGGATCTCACCGTCGAAGTCGAGGCCAAGGCCAAGGAACTGGCTGTGACCCGACTGCAACAGGCCTTGCGCTGAAAAGTCCGCGAGGCGCGACATTTGGCTACTCACCCACGGCGAGCCCCACTAGGTTGAGCTATGCAGAATCTGACCATCGCATTACAGGCCCTCGTGGTTGCCTCGGTTTTCTTTGTGTGGACCGTGCGCTACCAGAACATCGTCCAGGAATTCAAACACTACGGCCTCCCCGAATGGTTGCGGGATCTGGTTGGCATTCTAAAAATCACGTTCGCCCTGCTGCTGCTGATTGGCATCGAACACCGACCGTTCGCGGTGGCCGGTGGCCTCGGCATTGCCGCGCTCATGGCCTGCGCATTCGTCACCCATTTGCGCGTGAAGAATCCCGTGTTCAAAATGCTGCCCTCCCTGATTCTGCTGGTGCTCTCCCTGATCATCGCGGCCATCAACTACCAGCTCCTCAATGCTTGATCGTGAGCGAATGATTCCACAGCAACGAAGAGTGCGCAGGCGAATGGATGGTGTAAGCTGCCACTCTTGAACGTCGCCTTGATCCTTTGCTCGGCCATCTCCTTCCTCGGATACGGCGCGGCGTGCTTTATCTCCGATTCCCTAAAAAAGGAGTTCGACCGCTACCGTTTTGGTTCGCAGCGTGCGCTGATCGGAGGACTGCAGTTGTGCGCTGCGCTGGGTTTGCTGGCGGGCCTGAGCCAACCGTGGATAGGGCGCGCGGCAGCGGCTGGCCTTGCCCTGATGATGCTGGTCGCGGTCGGTGTCCGGATCAAAATCAAAGACAGCCTCCTTCAGACGACCCCGGCACTGTTCTATCTGGTGCTGAATGCCTACCTGTGTCTGGCAGCATTCTGATCAACCAGCCCGAAGCGGGCGATGTCGGTCGCACCTTTGCCTTCGGCCAAATACCTGAAGTTCAGGTCGCGCACCTTCGCGGCGGCGTCCACGATGGCGCAGGTGATGCGTGCTTCCTCGGCGGTCGGATACCCCTTTCCTAGCTCCCGCTGATGCGTTCAATCACCCACCAAATCCCCATCGCAGTGATCAACAACGATCCGGGGACGACGACGAACCGGCGGTATTTTTGCGGATCCCGGATCCCACTCGTGGCGATGAGCGCGACGGCGATCACGGCGAGCTGGCCGAACTCGACCCCGAGATTGATTCCCAGCAGGCCCACGACCAGCGAGGAAGTGGAATCAAGCCGGGTGGCCATGGCACCGGCGAAACCGAGCCCGTGGATGAGTCCAAACGCGAACACAACAAGCAGCCGCCAGTGGGTGTAGTCCTTCGAGAATATGTTTTCGAGCGCGACGACCACGATGCTCGCGGCGATGACCGGCTCCACGATATTGAGCGGGAGCTTTACGTAACCTGCGGAGGCCAGCCACAGCGTGAGGGTATGGGCGACGGTGAAGGTCGAGACTTGGAGCACGAGCGGCTGCCCTTTCCGGGTCATGAGAAAGACGCCAAGGACAAATAGGATGTGGTCCAGCCCTTCGGGGATGACGTGGGCGAACCCACGTTTGATCTCGGACCAGAAGAGGGAGAGCCAGTCGCCCGAGGTCGCCGTCACGCCGACGGAGCCTTCGGTGCGCCCGCCTGGTTTGGAGGAGATTCCCTGCTCGGTGAGATCGAGCGTGAAGCTCGTTTCGCCGGGGTAGAGCACCGCGTAACGCTCGACCTGCTTCCCGCCGATGAAATTGACGAACACCACGCTGAGCGGAGCGCCCATCTTCCCGGGCGTCAGGGGGAGCGCCTCGATCCGATAGCCGGTCATGCCGGAGATCACCCGGGTTTTCCACGAGCCGACGAGGACGGTTTCGTCGCCCTTGAGGAGATTCTTGTCGTCCGTCTCAAACGGGATGCCGCCATCGCCGAGCTTCTTGAATTCCCAGTTGATCTGCGGCTTCACCTCGCCGATCGGATCGAAAAAGAAACGGAGCCGCTGTCCGACAAACGACTCTGCGGTGTCCTTCATCTCCTTCACCTTTTCCGGCGGAAGGCTCTCGATGGCCCCCTTCTGATAATAGTTGATGGATTCCGGGTCGTTGGAGAAACCGCGCGGGTCCACCTCGATGCGAATCTCCACGCTGCCATCGGTTGCGAAATGGGATCGGACCGGGAGATCCGGCACCGGATGCGACCAGGCGGTGGCAGCGAATGCAAGGGCGAGCAAGGCCGGAAAGAGCCGCGACCAGATCAGAATAGGATGGTGTTTCATGCGTGGGAAAACGGACGGCTTGGGGGTATCCCCCCGCTGGCCGTGCTGCTCTGTTGCGGAGACGCCCAGCCCGAAGCGAGTCCCGTTTTGTCGCGGTGCAGAATATGGCAAACTGGAGTTGCGCGAGGCAAGCCCTCCGTTTCGCCGTGCCTTTGCCATGGCCCTCTGCCCGTTGAAACCCGATAAATTCTGGTTGCAAAGGACGGCGGCGGGCAGGAGAGTCGTCTCAACGGAAAGGTAAATTGCCCTTTTCAAACAACCTAACGTTCAACCGAAACCCATGAAAAAGTTCATTACCCTTGCCGGTGTCACGTTGATTATGGCGGGAGCCGCGTATGCCGGATGTGGCATCAAGGTTCCTGTCTCTGGCGAAGTCAAAGCCTACAACGCCGAGAAGAAGCTTCTCACCGTCGGCACTGAGGCGATCACGCTCGCTCCGACAGCGAAGATAATCAACGCCGCAGGCAAAGAAGTGAAGATCACTGAACTCGTCGGCAAGAAGGTCACGGTCTCCACCGACAAGCACAACAAGAAGGGCGAGTCGGTCACCGAGCAGAAGAAGTCGTAAGCCTCCCGCTGCCCGATCTTACCAATCTGTCAAAGCAATGACCCGGAGGGTGAAGCCTCCGGGTCTTTTCTCATTCGGGAGATGCTAGTGCGACTTGCAGGGCGGCACCGGTTTCAAATCGCCCGGTCGTAAATCCGCTGAAACACCTTGTCCACACCTTCGTTCGCGCGGTTTGGGTCGCAAGTGGTGATGCCATCGGGGCCGAAGCGGGCGGTGACGGTGGCGCCCTCCGCCATGTATTTGAAGTTCAGGTCGCGCACCTTGGCG
>CAIPBN010000818.1 GCA_903863315.1 uncultured Verrucomicrobiota bacterium
CATATTTGGAAAGGTCCGCCGCCGTCGCAATGGTTGGCAGCAGGGACAAAGTCAACAGGCACAGACGGTGCCCGATGGCGGCGGGATTCAACCTTAATCGCCGCGGAAAGCCAGCGTTGGCCGCAGCCGCCGGGCGGCGCATTTCTTTCATCCCTCAATAGTTCCGCTTCCGGCCCAAGGGACGGGCGGGCGGGGCCTGATTCGTCGGGGCCAAATCCACCGTCAGGCCGGGCTGCCACGCGCGTTCCTGACGGTCCAGCGCCAGCCCGCGCTGGATCAGCTCAATCTCATGATTGAAGGCCAGCAACGTCACCGTGCCGGGCAGATAGGTCGCATCCTGAAAGCGCAGTTCGCCGAAGGCTGGCTTCGTGTTCGGCTGGGTGAACCGCACGGTCACGGGCGCATTCGTCAGCGGATTCGCTTCTCCGGGGAAACGCACCTTCACCTCGCGGATGCCGAAGGCGGGGTGGTTCACCACGAGGAACGGCGTCCCGTTGGTCTCCGCCGCGAAGGTCACTTCCCACGGCCCTTTGCGCACGCGCAAGTGACTGTCCAGCGCGTAGAGGCTGAAGTAGCCCACCACCGCGATGACGCCCACGAGGGCGACGTGTTTGAGAATGTTGTCCGGCTGCTTCTGCATCGGGCGGGGAGCGTCCGGCGCGAACGCGGGCAAGTCAAGCGAGGCGGCGGTGGCGTCAGGCATCCTGCCTGACGTAGAGGGCGAGCGTCCCGCCGCCCGTAGGAAGCCACGCCCATTTCAAACGCGCACGGCTACTCAACGCCCCATCCGCCGGGCGAGACGCCCCGGCTCTACGGCAAGCGGGACGCTCGCCGCCACCAAGCTATGCCGCAAAGCACATTCATGCCCTCAACCATCGTGGCCCCCATGCGGGCTGTCTGGACATGCCGTTATGTCCAGCCCTACTCTCCCAACGTCAGCCACGATAGACTGCGGAAGCCGCAGTCAACTAACTGTTAGGCCGCCATCGCACGCCATGAGCAAATTCATCATCGTAGCCCTGATACTGGTCGGCATTGCCGTCGTGCTTGTCGCGTGTCGCAAGTCCTCGGCTTCACTTCAGGTTGGCGGCATCTACTCGACCGCAGACGGCAAGGGCGGTTACGGCGTCGTCAAGCTCTTGGCGCATGGTGACGGCATCTGCCATGTCCGCATTTACAAGCAGAAGTTTCCGTCACGACCGACGACGGTTGACGTTGGCAGTTTGTCTCTTGGCAAGCCGGGCGACCCGGACGGATTTGGCATGGGGCATATTCCGATGCGCGAGGCTGGCTTCCTTGAGTCGCAGCCCGTGCTCATCACCAAGACCACAGTCACGCCCGACGAGTTGGAGGGCTACAAGATTTGGAAGGAGAGCGGCGGTGGAGTGTTTTGATTTACAGTCAGTGGGTTGGCGGCCTAACCACTTGATAGGCTGCGCGCTGGTTTCCTGATTCTCCGCTCCCGCCCTACTCACGCCGCGATCTGCTTCCGTGGCGCGAAGTCCGCGCAACGCTTAGCACCGGGGAACATCTTGTGCGGGTTGCAGCGCTGCGCGGGGTCGTCGGCACTATCCTCGGGTCGCGTTTCCGCGTGCGTTTCCCACCGGAGGGCGATAGTTTGCCGCCATGCCGACACTCACACGCATCACTCACGATCCCGCCGTCATGGGTGGCAAGCCCTGCATCCGCGGCTTGCGCGTCACCGTCGGCATGGTCGTCGGCATGGTCGCCGTCGGCCGTTCCACGGAAGAAATTCTCCGGCTCTATCCCTACCTCACGGCTGAAGACATCCGCGAGGCGCTGGCCTACGCAGCGTGGCGGGTCGAGGAGTTGGAAGTGCCACTGGCGGCGGCGTGAAGCTCCTCGTGGACATGAACCTGTCGCCCGAGTGGGTGGCGTATCTGTGCGAGCGCGGCTTCGAGGCCACTCATTGGTCGGCCATCGGCGCTTACCACGCGCCCGATACCGAGGTGATGCAATGGGCGCGGGATCACGAGCACGTCGTTTTTACCCACGACTTGGATTTCGGGATTCTGCTGGCGCACAGCCGCACGGGCCGTCCGAGTGTGATTCAAGTGCGGGCGCAGGATGTTAGCCCCAGTCATCTCGGGCCGCTGCTTGTCACCGCGCTACGTCTCCACGGCGAGGCGTTGAGAAACGGCGCGTTGCTCACCGTGGACGAAGCCAAGTCTCGGGTCCGCATTCTGCCGATTTGAGCGTCCGGATCACGCCGCAATCTGCTTCCGCCCCACGAAGTCCGCGCAACGCTTCGCGCCGGGGAACATCTTGTGCGGGTTGCAGCGCTGCGCGGGGTCGAAGACGCG
>CAIPBN010000819.1 GCA_903863315.1 uncultured Verrucomicrobiota bacterium
CGCCGCCGGAACTCATCACCGGCATCATCACGCCCGAAGGCATCTTCAAACCCGGCGAGCTGTGGAAGCACCGGCAGAAGCTGGGCGGGCCGAAGTGAAGGAGCGCGGCTGTGTCGCAGACCAGCCGCAGCAGGTCGTCCAAAACAAGCGCACCGTTGTGTTACTAAAGCACTGGCCGCCCGCAACGCGCTGCGGCTGATGCTTCGCACACCGCCGCGTTCCTCGCTGCTTGGCTCCGCACCAGCCTGTGCTACGCTCTCAGCAACATGACGACACTGCTTCGCTTCCTAGGTTTGGTTGCCTTCGCCGGCACCCTAGTTCTTTCCTCCGCCCACGCCGCTACCACCGCCACCTTCGCGGGCACTGGACAGGCCGGCTTTTCCGGTGATGGCGGGCCCGCCACGGCGGCGCAAGTCAACAATCCCTTCGGCGTCGTGCGCGGGCCGGATGGCAACATTTGGTTCTGCGAATACACCGGCCAGCGCGTGCGCAAGGTCACGGCGGACGGGAAAATTCACACGGTCGCGGGCAGCGGGCAGAAGGGCTACACCGGCGACGGCGGCCCCGCGCTCCAAGCCACGTTCAACCTCCCGCACGAAATCCGCTTCGACAAAGCCGGCGACCTCTACATCGTGGACATGGGCAACAACGCCGTGCGCTAAGTGGACATGAAGACGGGCGTCATCACGACCTTCGCCGGCACGGGCAAGCCCGGCTACAGCGGCGACGGCGGCCCGGCGAAGGACGCCACGTTCAAGCAGCCGCACAGCATCCAGTTCGACCCCGCCGGTGACCTCTTCATCTGCGACATCGGCAACCACGTCATCCGCAAGGTCAACATGAAGACCGGCGTCATCAGCACCTTCGCCGGGGTGGGCAAGTCCGGGCCGACGCCGGATGGCTCGCCCATCGCCGGCACGCCGCTCAACGGGCCGCGCTCGTTGGACTTTGACGCGGCGGGCAACCTCTGGCTGGCCACGCGCGAGGGCAATCAGGTGTTCAAGTTCGACCTCAAGGCCGGGAAGATTCAGCACATCGCGGGCACGGGGAAGAAGGGCTTCACCGGCCACGGCGGTCCGGCGAAGGAGGCGACGCTCTCCGGTCCCAAGGGCATCGCCGTCGCGCCGAACGGCAACGTCTATCTCGCCGACACCGAGAGCCACAGCGTGCGCATGGTGGACGTGAAGAAGGGCACGCTCGAACTCATCTGCGGCACCGGCGAGAAGGGCGACGGCCCGGACGGCGACCCGCTCAAGTGCAAGCTCGCGCGCCTGCATGGCTTGTGGGTGGACAAGGACGGCAGCGTGTTCATTGGCGACAGCGAGGCGCACCGGGTGCGCGTCATCAAGCCGTGATCGGAGTCTGCCGGTCACGGCCGCCGGGCTTGGGCAACCAACGGAGCTGAGCTGGAGCGCGCCGAACTTCGGTGGACTTTGCGTGGCAAATGCTCTAAACCTCGCGCGCGTCCCATAGGAAATACGTTCAGTGCGGGTTCGCATCATGCCATGATCACAGTCCCCTGATTCCAGCTTCAGCAGTTGCTCGTCCAGGCCGAGCGGACCCAGGTTTATCGCGGCCGCCGGCTGGCGGACGGCCAGCCGGTCATCCTCAAGACCAACACCAACGAGTATCCCACCCCGGCGGAGACCGCCCGGCTGAAGCACGAGTTCGACTTCAACCAGCAGTTGAACCTGCCGGGCGTGATCCGGGTGCTGGAGCTGGTGCAGCACGGCAGCCGCACCTGGCTGGTGGTGGAGGACATTGGCGGGGAATCGCTCAAGGGCTTGCTGGAGCAGGGTCGCGTGGATTTGGAGGGCACCCTTCAGATCGCCGTGCAGGTGGTGCAGGTGCTGGGGCAGCTCCACCAGCGCAACATCGTTCACCGGGACGTCAAGCCGCACAATCTGATCGTCAACGTCAAGACTTGGGAGGCACGGCTGACGGACTTCGAGCATGCCTCGGTGCTCGACCGCGAGAGCCAGGCCATCACCAGCCCGGACCGGATTGAGGGCACGCTGGCCTACATGTCGCCGGAGCAGACGGGGCGGATGAACCGGGCGATTGACTACCGGACGGATTTTTACTCGCTGGGAGTGACCTTGTATCAGGCGCTGACCGGGGTGCTGCCCTTCGAGGCGCATGATCCGATGGAGTGGGTGCATTGCCACATCGCGCGGACACCGGAGCCACCGCATGCGCGGAACGCGGGGGTGCCCGAGGCGGTTTCCGCCATCGTCATGAAGCTGCTGGCCAAGACCGCGGAGGAGCGCTACCAGAGCGCCTACGGCCTGCGGCGTGATCTCGAAGAGTGCCTCACGCGCATCCGGGCCGGCACCTCGCTGGCCGGCTTCGTGCCGGCGCAGCACGACAGCTCGGAGAAATTCCAGATCCCGCAGCAGCTCTACGGCCGCGATGCGGAGCGGGCCGAGCTGCTGCGCATGTTCAAGCGCGTGGCCGAGGGCAGCACGGGGATGATGCTGATCTGCGGTTACTCGGGCATCGGCAAATCAGCGCTGGTGAACGAGGTGCAGAAGCCCATCGTCGAGGAGCGCGGCTATTTCACCTCCGGCAAGTTCGACCAGTTCGAGCGCGGCGTGCCCTACAGCGCGTTCATCCGGGCGTTCACCGAGCTGCTCCGGCAGATCCTCACGTCGGACGAGGCCGTCCTGAGCGACTGGCGCAAGGATTTGCTGAAGGCGCTCGGCCCCAATGCGCAGGTGGTGGTGGAGGTCATTCCCGAGCTGGAAGCCATCATCGGCCAGCAGCCGCCGGTCCCCTATCTGCCCCCGCTGGAATCCCAGAACCGCTTCAAGCTCGTCTTCCAGGAGTTTGTGAGCGTGTTCGCCCAGGCAAGCCATCCGCTGGTGGTGTTCCTGGACGACCTGCAATGGGCCGACGCCGGGTCGTTGCAGATGATCCAGACGATCATGTCCGACCCAGACAACAGCTACCTGCTGATCATCGGCGCTTACCGCGACAACGAGGTCACCGCGTCGCACCCGCTCATGCTGATGCTCGGCGAGCTGGCCAAGTCCGGCACGCTGCACGAGACGCTCACTTTGGGACCGTTGACCCTCGACCATCTCACCGAGCTCGTCTCCGGCGTGGTGCGGACGGATGCATCCGAGGCCCGTCCGCTCGCGGAAATCGTGATGGCGAAAACGGCGGGCAACCCGTTCTTCGCGAATGTCTTCCTTGCCTCGCTGCACCGGGAGGGGCTGCTCAAGTATGATCCCGCCGCCGGCCGGTGGCGGTGGGACGCGGCGCAGATCGAGGCCAAGGGCTACACCGACAACGTGGTGGAGTTCATGGCCGACAAGATCCTGACCCTGGACGAGAAGACGCGTGCCAGCCTCAAGACGGCCGCCTGCCTGGGCAACCAGTTCAACCTGCACGAGCTGGCCGTGGTGCTGGAGCAGTCGCCGCGCGACACCGCCGCCGCCTTGTGGGAAGCCGTGCGCGAAGGGCTGGTGCAGACGCCGCAGATCGATCTACGCCACTTTGCGAAGTTCTCGACCGAGGAGGCCGCGAAGGCGCAGGTGCAGTGCAAGTTCGTCCACGATCGCGTGCAGCAGGCGGCTTACTCGCTCGTGCCCGAGCCGGAACGGCCGGCGCTGCACCTGCACATCGGCCGCTTGCTGCGCCGGGACACCACGGAAGCCGGACTGGCGGGTCGGATCTTTGAAATCACACGGCATCTCAACTCGGGCCGCGACCTCATCACCGAGGTGGGCGAGCGCGAGCAACTGGTCCGCCTCAACCTGATCGCCGGCCGCAAGGCCAAGCAATCCGCCGCCTACGAATCCGCGCTCCGGCACCTGACGCTGGCCACCGACTGGCTGACGGCCGACGACTGGGAGCGGAATTACGAGATGGCCTTCGGCCTCTACAAGGACCGCATTGAGTGCGAGTTCCTCTGCTCCCATCCCGAGGTTGCGGACCAGCTCGTGCAGAGTGTCACCGCCCGGACGCGCAACCGCCTGGACCAGGCCGCGCTCACCGGCATCCAGGCCGCCGCCTACTCCAACCTCGGCAAGCTGGTCGAGTCCGCGAACATGAGTCTGGCCGGCCTGCGCCTGTTCGGTGTGGACATGGAGTTCAGCCCCAAGGTCGAGGCGCTGATGGCCGAGGTGGCGCTCACGCAGGAAAATCTGGCGGGCCGCAGCATTGCCTCGTTGATCGACTCGCCCGAGCTGGCGGATGCGGAGAAGAGCGCCGTGATGCGGATGCTGATGGGCATCATCCCGCCCGCCTATTACCTGGGCAACAGCCAGTTGATGACCATGGTGGCGCTCAAGATGGTCAACATCTCGCTCAAGCACGGCAATGCCGACGTCTCCGCCTACGCCTACGCGCTCTGGGGCATGGTGCTGGGCGCGGCGTTTGGCGACTACAAGACCGGCCTCGAATACGGCGAGCTGGGCATCAAGCTCAACGCGCGGCTGAAGAACGAGGAGATTCGCTGCAAGGTCAACTTCGTCTTCGGCGTCTTCATCCAGCACTGGCGGCGCCCGCTCCAGCAGGCCCTGCCCCATCTCAAGGAGGCCTATCAAGCCGGCTTGGAATCCGGCGACGTCATCTACGGCGGGTGGATGCCCTTCAACTACACGAACTACCTCGGCTTCTGCGGCGTGCCGGCCCGGGAGGTCTGCCGCGAAATCCAGAAGTTCGCCGGCTTCCTCAAGTGGACCGGGGACACCTTGCGCTATCACGCAGTGCTGTTCACGCACCAGTTCTACGCCGGCCTCCGCGGGCTCACCCACAACCGGCTCTCGCTCAGCGACGACACCTTCGACGAGGACAAGGTCGTCGAGAACCTGAAGCAGCGCGGCTACGCCATCGGCATCCTCTGGCACCACATCCTCAAGGCCTATCTGCACCTGCTCTTCGAGGATTACCACACCGCGTTGAACCACGCCCAGCAGGCCAACAACTTGATGCAGGCGCTCTTCGCCACCTATTACGTGGCCAAGGCCGGCTTCCTCCACTCCCTCATCCTCGTCGGCGTCATCGAACGCACCGCGGAAGGCGAGCGCAAGGAGCTGGAAGAGGCCCTCGCCGCGAATGCCAGGCAGATGGACATCTGGGCGGAGAACTGCCCGGAGAACTACCTGCACAAGAGCCTGCTTATCAAGGCCGAGCGCGCCCGGCTGGCCGGCCAGCGCAAGGAGGCCGAGGCTCTTTACGATCAAGCCATCCACCACGCGCGGGAGAACGGCTTCGTCATGGACGAGGCGCTGGCCAACGAGCTGGCCGCCCGCTGCTTCCTCCAGCAGAACCGCCGCAACATCGCCAAGGCCTACATCATGGAGGCCCGCCACGCCTACGAGCGCAGCGGGGCCGCCACGAAGGTGCTCGACCTGGAGGCCAAACATCCGGAGCTGCTGCCCAAAGTGCATGCCCGCACCACCGTGGACGCCTCTGCCAGCGTGAGCACCAGCGGTGCTTCCAGCACCGGCGAGGCCCAGTTGGACCTGGCCACCGTCATCAAGGCCTCCCAGAGCATCCTCGGTGAGATCAACCTCGAGAATCTGCTCCGCAAGCTCATGCGCCTGCTCATGGAAAACGCCGGCGCGCAGAGCGGTGCCTTGATCCTCGAGCACGAAGGCGCGCTGCTCATCCAGGCTCTGGGCGCGGTGGACGAGTCCCAGGAGCGGGTCATGCTCTCCGAGCCGATCGCCACCTCCACCCGCCTGCCCGTCTCCATGGTCAATTATGTGGCCCGCACCCGCAAACACGTGGTGCTGGACAACGCCGTCGAGGCCGGCCTCTTCACCGCCGATCCCTACATCATCGCCCAGAAGGTGAAGTCCGCCCTCTGCCTGCCCATCGTCCACCAGGGCAAGCTCACCGGCGTCCTTTACCTCGAAAACCGGCTGGCGCCCAACGTCTTCACCGCCGACCGCCTCAAGGTGTTGAACCTGCTTTCCTCCCAGGCCGCCATCTCGCTGGAAAACGCGTTGCTCTACCGCACGCTGGAACAACGCGTTGCGGACCGCACCAGCGAGCTGAAGTCGAAGAACGACGAGCTGCACACCACGCTGGAAAAGCTCAAGGCCATGCAGAACCAGCTCATCACCCAGGAGAAGATGGCCTCCCTGGGCCAGCTCACTGCCGGCATCTCGCACGAGATCAAGAACCCGCTCAACTTCGTGAACAACTTCTCCGCCCTCTCCCTGCGGCTGGTGAACGAGCTGCGTGAGGAGATCGCCGCGCACCGGGCGGTCCTGCCCGGGGAAACCGCGGAGATCGTGGACGACATCCTCAACGACCTCGCCTCCAACTGCGGCAAGATCAACGAGCACGGCCGCCGCGCCGACGGCATCGTGCAGAGCATGATGGCCGCCTCGCGCGGCCGTGCGGACAAGCAGGAAAAGGTCATCCTCAACCACCTGGTGGAAGACTCGGCGAACCTCGCCTACCAGGCGCTCCGGGCCAACGACCCGAGCTTCAACCTCGTGCTGGAGCGCGACTACGACGCGTCGCTTGCGCCCATGGAAGTTGTGTCCCAGGACCTGCGGCGGGTGCTGCTCAACATGGTCAACAACGGCTCCTACGCGGCCATCGAGCGCGGCAAGCACGCCGGCCCGGGTTTTGTGCCAACCATCCGCGTTTCCACACGACGGAAGCCGGGCTTTGCCGAAATCCGCGTGCGGGACAACGGCACCGGCATGTCGGCGGAGACGCTCAAGAAGCTGTTCACGCCCTTCTTCACCACCAAGCCGACGGGCCTCGGCACGGGCCTGGGGCTCTCGATCTGCTACGACATCATCAAGGCGCACAAGGGTGAGATTAAAGTGACGAGCGAGCCCGACCGCTTCACGGAGTTCACCATCCTCCTGCCCGTGACTGATTGAGCGTCCGCCGCGTCCGACCCCGCGCTAGATCAACTCCATCTGCACGCCGCCGGGACGGCGGAAGGCGGCGGTGGACAACTGCAACTCCCGCTGGTTCAGCCCCGCCTTGCGGCAGCCGACCTCGAACAGTTTCTCAATCTGGTCCGCGCGCTGGCCGCTGCCGCGCATGCGCGTGCCAAACTCGGTGTTGTTCAAGTCGCCCTCCCGCACGGCGCGGATGCCGGCGAGCACCTTGTCCTTCCGCAGCGGGAAATGCTCCGTGAGCCACTGCTCGAAAAGCGTCTTGTTCTGATACGGCAGCCGCAGCGTCACGTAGCCGGCGAACTGCGCGCCCGCATCCGCCGCCGCGCCGAGGAGCTGCGGCAGCTCGTGGTCGTTCAGGCCGGGAATCATCGGCGCGGTCAGCACACCGACCGGGATGCCGGCGCGGGCGAGGTCGGAAATCGTCGCGAGCCGGGCGGCAGGCGGCGATGTGCGCGGTTCCATCACGCGGCGCAGTTCCGTGTCCAGCGTGGTGAGCGAGATGTAAACGACGACGGCGCTGTGCTGCGCGAGTTCCTGCAAGAGGTCAATATCCCGCGTGACGAGCCGGTTCTTGGTCACGATGCCGACCGGGTTGCGGAACTCCGCCAGCACGGCGAGGCAGCGGCGCGTGAGTTCCAGCTTCCGCTCGACCGGCTGGTAGCAGTCCGTCACGCCGCTCATGGCGATGACTTGCGGCTGCCACTTCGAGGACGCCAGCTCCGCACGGAGCAACTCCGGCGCGCGTTCCTTGACCATGATGCGCGTCTCGAAGTCGAGGCCGCTGGAGAAGCCGAGATACTCGTGCGTGGGCCGCGCGTAGCAGTAGATGCAGCCGTGCTCGCAGCCGCGATAGGGATTGAGGCTCGCGCGGAAACCGATGTCCGGGCTGTCGTTCCAGGCGAGGGCCGTCAGCGAATGGTCCGGGAGAAACTGCGTGCGCGGCAGCGGCTCCTCGGAGTCATCGAACTCCTCGTCGCGCTCCGACGAAGTGCCGACGAAGCGGTTCGTGGGCTGGGATACCGCGCCGCGCGCTGGCTGCTTGGGTTGCGCGGGTGAAGGCGGCGGCGTCACGGCTCAACGATTCACCGTTTGGCTGGCCGGGCAACGAAATTGTCAGCGGCGGGATTTGGAGAAAGCCGGGACAGCGAATCCGTCACGGATTTCCGGCAATCAACCGAAGTTCGATCGCCTTATGGAGTGCGGTGACTCGTCACCGCTTTCCGCAGGCGACTTGTCGTCGTCGAATGCTGTAGGGAGAGCGGAAGTTCGGCTGCGTTGCCGCTGGCGCGAGCACAGATGCACCTGCCGATTCGGATGCCACAGTGAGCAGACGGCGACAAGTCGCCTGCGGAAAGCGGCGAGAACTCGCCGCACTCCATAGCCTCACCGGTCTTCGCTGGCACCGCTTGCAGCCCGTCGGGCTGAAACAACCGTAGCCGTGGGTGGAACCCACGGGGAACGGCAGAAGGGAATGGCACCGCGTAGCGGTGCAACTACGGGGGGACGCGATTGGGATAATCCTTCTCCCTTCGCGGAGCGAGGGGAGAAGGTGGCCAGAGGCCGGATGAGGGGTGTGGCCGCCAACACCGTTGCAGCAAACCCCTCACCCCGGACAGCGGCGAGTTTACTGTCGGTGCTTTCTAGCAAAGCGAATAGTGGTGAAAGCCTTTCCAGCCCCGACTGAGAGCGAGACTATCAAGGCCAGCTTCAGACCATCATGAACAGGCATCTCACCGAATATGCGGTGCGAGGAGAAGGCCGGAAACAAATAGTCGTAAAAGCTTCCAGCAGCTACAAGGGCGCACCCTATTAAGCCGAACACGAACAGGTCATCGCTATCGGTGTCCTCGAGTTCTGCCTTGGTCAACACGCACGCGCAGAGGAAGTCTGGCCAATAGAGCGAAAAAAGACCCGCCAGCAGCCACCGAGCTGGTGAGTTGATGATGTGCGAAAAGAACTCCAGCAACGCGCAGCCAACAATGCCAAGAACGAAAAGATCACCAACGATCCTCGCTTTCTTGAAGAGTCGAAATACGGGGTGCATACCGATGGCTTCGTTATGCCGCCGCCGGCACCGCTGCCGCGCGCTTGGCCATGATGGCCTCCACAATCTTCTTCGCGAGGTCGGGCTTCTCGGCGAGCGCCTTCTTCGCGGCTTCTTTGCCCTGGCCGATGAGGTCGCCGGCGAATTGCAGCCACGCGCCTTTCTTCTCCACGACGCCGTGCTCAATGCCCACGTCGAGGATGCTGCCTTCCTTGTCGATGCCGTGGTTGTAGATGATGTCGAACTCGGCCTCGGCGAAGGGTGGTGCGACCTTGTTTTTCACGACCTTCACGCGGACGTGGTTGCCGGTGGCGTTGCCAGCGGCGTCCTTGAGGGTGTCCTTGCGGCGGATGTCCATGCGCACGCTGGCGTAGAACTTCAGCGCCTTGCCGCCGGGCGTGGTCTCCGGGTTGCCGAACATGACGCCGACCTTCTCGCGGAGCTGGTTGGTGAAGATGCAGGTGGTCTTGCCCTTGTTGAGGATGGCGGTGAGCTTGCGCAGCGCCTGGCTCATGAGGCGGGCCTGCATGCCCATCGTGGCCATGCCCATCTCACCTTCGAGTTCGGCCTTGGGCACGAGCGCGGCGACGGAGTCAATGACGATGACATCGAGGGCGTTCGAGCGGGCAAGGGTTTCACAAATGGTCAACGCCTCTTCGCCGGAGTCGGGCTGGGAGACGAGGAGGTCGTCGAGGTTCACGCCGAGCTTCTTGGCATAGGCAGGGTCGAGCGCGTGCTCGGCGTCAATGAACGCCGCGAGGCCGCCGGACTTCTGCGCGTTGGCGATGATGTGGAGCATCAGCGTGGTCTTGCCGGAGGACTCGGGGCCGAAAATCTCGATGACGCGCCCGCGCGGCACGCCGCCCACGCCGAGCGCGAGATCGAGCGCGAGGGCCGTGGTGGGAATCACCTCAATCTGCCGCAGCGCGGTGGCCACGCCGAGGCGCATGATGGCGCCTTCGCCGTAGCTTTTGGTGATGGTGGAAATGGCGGCATCGAGGTCGCGCTGCTTGGTGGCGGAGGCGGCTTTGGCGGCGTCAGCGGCTTTTGAATCAGCTTTGGTTTCGATGGCTTTGGCTTCGGGTTTCGGGGGCATGGTGAGGTGTGGGCTGTGAGTTGAAATGGGTCAATCCGGTGCCACGGATCTAAGATGACGCTGCGGGGTTCGTCAATGTTGGTGTCGGCTGGAGCGCGGCTGCCATCAGGGCGGGGCTCGCAGCGCGGACCAGTCCTGCAATCCGATCACCGGCAACGCGAATTCGAAGGCGCGGGCCTCGTCCGGCGTGCCGGCGGCTTTGAAGATCTCGTAGAGGCGACGGGGATTGTCGGGCGTTGAGATGGTGCCCGGCTGGTGGGACCACAGCCCGAGTTTCAAGCCGCCTTCGTGTGCGTGGTCCACGTGACGGTGGAGGATGAAGGCGTCGATGCCGGCGAGCGATTCGACCTTTTTCCACGCATAGCAAAAGGCCGCTGCCTGCCAGAGCTCGCCATCGGGTTTGTCAGGGCTGTGAAATCCCTGCTCGGACAAAATGATGCGGCGCGGCTGGCCGCGATACAGCAATTCGGGCCGCCGGAAGTAGGCGTCGAGCACTTCGAGATTTTTGAACGTGATGCGGGGCGTGTCCTCGTGCGGGGTGGCGGATTTGTCCAGCCAGGTGCGCGGCTCGAACAGGTTTTCCGGATAAGGATGATGCGCCAGGTGCCAGTCAAAATCGCCGCCAGCCTTCGCGAGCTGGTTCATGTCGTCGAGCAGCCCCTTGCCTTCGCAGTAGCGCAGCGGATCGTTGCGCATCACCCGGGTCCAGAAATGCGTGAGCGAGAGATAGACACGCGCGTGAGCGGAGGCTTGGCGCACGGCGGTGTGCGTCACGCGCACGGTGCGGAGATAATCCGCCGCGACCTCAGCGCGCGTGGCCGGGCCGAGATTATACCATTCCCAATGCGCGTTGACCTCGTTGCCGACGATGTAGCCCCAGACACGGCCGTGGGCGGAGTTGGTGCCCGAGTAACGGTGGGCGAGGAACTCCAATGCCGCCTGATAATGGCGCAGGCCGTCGGCCGTGGCGGTGTTGAAAGCCGTGAGGCGATGCGGCGTGGCGGGATCGCAGCGCGGGTGCTTCATGAAGGCATCCACCTCGGTGCGCCCGAGGTAGTGCAGCAGGATCAGGTTCACCACCACGCCCGCGTCGGAAAGGCGCTTCACCGGTAGCGAGTCGAGGTAGCGGCGGCTGAAGTGATAGGTCCGCCCGTCCATTTCCCAGCGGAGGGAATCGGGCTGCGGCTGGAGCTGAATCAGGCCGGCCAGGTTGAAGTTGAGCGTGCAGTGCCGGATGC
Organism: uncultured Verrucomicrobiota bacterium; assembly: GCA_903863315.1. GTDB lineage: Bacteria > Verrucomicrobiota > Verrucomicrobiia > Limisphaerales > SXTU01 > SXTU01. The sequence goes on from CAIPBN010000819.1 coordinate 11,260, forward strand.
CCAGTGCGAGCGCGTCATCCACCATTTGCAGTTGGAGGCCCTTCTTGGTGCCGGGCTTTGGATGTGGCTCGCGGTGGAGAGAAAGCTGATCCAAATCCTCCACGAAGCGAATTGCCCCCACAGTCTCACGGCTCTGGCCTGACAACCGGACGACCGCGAAGCCCGAGTAAAGCCGGTCGCGAACTCCATCGAAGCGCGGCACCCGCGCGGGCGAGGTCGCAGGAAGCAGGCTCACGATGCGCCCGGTGCTGGCGTTGGTTTCGAACGGGGCCAGCTCGATCAGGCTAAGGCCAGCGGCGGGCGCGGTGAAGTGCACGCGCAGTTCCGTGGCGGTGGCCGTGACCTTGTCCACTCCTGCGGTTGCGGCCGATGCGCAGGCAAGAACAGTCAGGATGAAGACGTGGATGAACAAGCCTTCAACGGACGGGCGGAGGCGCCGCTGTCATCACCACGCAAGGCAGCGCTGGTTTAGGCCACGGTCATGGTGCGGTCGCCACCGGTTGCCCGGCTGACGCAAGCTGGTGCGGTGCTTGGCCTCGGTATAGTTTTTCGCCGTGTCAACTGCCCTGCCCGAACAACTTTGCCTCCAGTGCGGTCTGTGCTGCGATGGCACCTTGTTCCGGGATGTGGAACTCCAGCCGGGTGATGACGCGAACCATCTGCGCGCACTCGGCCTCGCGTTGCGCGGCAGCCGCGCCGGGCGTTCGCCGACCACGTCGCCAGTGACCTTCAAATTCCCCCAGCCCTGTGCTGCTCTATGCGCCGACTTGCGCTGCCAAGTGTATGCCGCCCGCCCGACCCGCTGCCGGGAGTTCGAGTGCGCCCTTTTCAAATCCGTGGCCGCCGGGGGCACGGAGCCGGCCGCCGCGCTCAAAGTCATCCGACAGACACGACAGCAGGCGGAGCAGGTGCGGCGGCTGTTGCGGGAACTGGGCGAGACCAGCGAGCGCGTCTCGCTCAGCAAGCGATTCCAAAAGGTGAAGCGGCAGTTCGACGCGGGTGTGGTGCCGGCCGGGCTCGACCGGGAGACGGCTTACGATCGTTTTGCGGAACTCAGCCTGGCGGTGCATGGGCTGGACCAGCGGCTGCGCACCAAGTTCCATCCGGACCCGACCGATGGCTGAATGGGGCCGGTCCTGTCGCTCTGACGCGGTGCTTGTGCGGGGTGAGGGCTTTAAGGTTGAATGCCGGCATGAATTCGCTGCTGCGCCTGATTTTGTTCCTGGCTTTGTCCCTCCCTCTCTGTGCCGCCGATCCAAATGACCAGTCCGGCGTGGCGCTGGAGGTGAACTCACCGGATCCGAAGCTCGTGAAGATTGTCCTGCTCGCCGGCGGGCCCAGCAGCAAGCCGATGGCGCACGAATACTTCGCCGGCTGTGCGTTGTTGCTGGACTGGCTCAAGCAGCAGCCCGGCGTGTGGCCCGTGATGGCCCGCGACTGGCCCAAGGATGAGCAGGTGCTCGCCGGCGCGAAGTGCATCGTCTATTTCGGGGACGGTGGCGGGAAGCAGCCGTTCATCGAGCCGACCCGCTGGGCCACCTTGTCGAAGCTCATGGCCGGAGGCACGGGTCTGGTGCTGTTGCATCAAGCGGTGGATTTTCCCAAGGGCCCGGACGGTGACAAGGTGAAGAGCTGGCTGGGCGGCGTCTTCCACGGGGACATTGGCTGCCGCGGTCACTGGGACATGGACCTCAAGCCCATTGGCACGCATCCCGTGCTGCGCGGGGTGAAGCCCTTCGCGGCCCCGGGTGATGGCTGGCTCTACAACCTGCACTTTGCCGAGAAGGATAAGGGCTTTGTTCCACTCATCGTCGGCCAGGTGCCGGACAAGTCCCGCACCAGCGCCGACGCGAAGATGCACATGGGCCGGGATGAGGTGATGGCCTGGGCGCATCAGCGGCCCGAAGGCGGCCGGGGTTTCAGTTTCACCGGCGTGGACTTGCACAAGAGCTGGAGCTACGAGAGTCAGCGCAAGCTCGTGGTGAACGGAATTCTCTGGAGTGCCGGACTCGAAGTCCCCGCGGACGGCGCGGCGACGAAATTCGCCGACACGGACTTAAACCGGAATCTGGACAAGAAGGTGGCCCCTGCGCCCAAGACGGGGGCCAAGCCGGCCGAAAAGAAGAAGTAGCCCCTTTGCCGGTCAGGGCAGCAGAACCGCACGATAATAACGGTTCGAGACGCCCGCTGAAGCCGGGTCAATGACGGTTGTGGGGTTGGTGGTCAGCGTGAGATTCGTGAGCGTCAGCCAGTTGGTTGTCGCGTTGAGGATCTCGGCGACATCCACGCGATATTGCCGCCCCAAGATGCCTGACAGCGACACACTGGCGTAAAAACGGGGCCCCTCAAGGAACGACAACAACGCCTCCGAACTGGTCACGCTGCCCACGCTGTTCGCCACGACAACCCGATAACTGCCCGCATTGGCGGCGAATCCGGCGACCGCGAGCGTGGCATTGGTGGCATTGGGAAGATTGGTGCCATTCAACCGCCACTGGTAGGTCAGCGGCGCACTCCCGGTGGCGGTCACGGTCAAGGTTGTGCCCGCGCTACCAAACGTGAGGCTGGCAGGCTCGCCGGTGATTTGCGGGAAGCCCGCAACGACCGTGGCCCGTGAGATCCGATGGTTGAACGGATCTGATACGAACAGCGTTCCCGTCGCATCGAATGCGACACTGGCCGGGTTGTAAAAGCGGGCCGCATCACCGATGCCATTCACGGTGCCGATCTGTCCGGCCAGCCCGCCAATGGTAGTCACCTCTCCACCGGGCGTGACGCGACGGATCGCGCTATTGCCAGAGTCGGCTATCACCAAATTCCCGGAAGCATCGAGGCGAATCCCATACGGTTGGTAAAAGCGCGCAGCGCTGCCAGTTCCATCCGTGCCAGCCTTTTGCAGTGGCGCTCCGGCGAGCGTGGTGACTGCGCCCAAGGCGGATATTTTGCGAATAGTGTCATTCCCTGCATCGGAGACAAAAATGTTGCCCTGCGCATCCACGGTCAGGTCGGAGGGAAAATAAAATCTCGCTGTTGCGGCCGGGCCATCGTTACTGCCGCCATTGCCGGGGACGCCCGCTAATGTCAGGACCAAGCCACCCGGGGTCACCAGCCGGATGACATGGTTAGCTGTGTCGGCCACATAAAGGTTGCCTGCGGGATCAAACGCAAGCCCTGCAGGGCGGTTAAACTGTCCTGAACCCCCGGCGAATGTGCTGACTACTCCCGCCTTGGTGATC
>CAIPBN010000820.1 GCA_903863315.1 uncultured Verrucomicrobiota bacterium
CGCCCACAAACCAGTTGTCGCCGCCAAGCCGGCGAGTGCCGCGCCCGCCGCGAAGTAAGCCCGCGCTCCATACCTTTGGAAAGGCCGCCCTCACCGGCGGCCTTTCGCTTTGAACTCATAACTGGCAGACCGGCTCATCAGCGACTACGCTTGCCTTGTGAGCGCGCCCGAACCGACAGGAGCCCCCATCGATCCTTGGGTCGCGGAGTTTCTTGTCCACCTGGCCACGGACCGGGGCGCGTCGGAATACACCCACCGCAACTACTCCGAAGCGCTGGCCGAATTTCACGACTGGCACACGACAGAGCGGCAAACACAGCCGAATTGGCGGACGCTTCAGCGCGACGACTTCCGCGGCTTTCTCCGCCATCTGAGCCGCCGGGAACTCAGCCGCGCCACGATTCACCTCACCTTCAGCGCGCTGCGGACATTTTATAAATTCCTCATCCGCCGGGGACACGTCGCAGCCTCGCCCATCCGAAGCCTCGCGATGCCAAAACCCGAGCGCCGTCTGCCCAAGTTCGTGACTGTCGCCCAGGCGAAAGCCCTCTTGGAGACCCCGCTCCGGGAATGGGAAAAGGAATGCCGGGCCGGTGAACAGCCACCGGAGAAGGCTTCTTTTCTGCGCGACGCGGCCTTGCTCGAAACCATTTACTCCTGCGGCCTGCGCATCAGCGAAGTCTGTGGCCTGCGGGTGGGAGACCTGAACCAGACGGAGCGGCTCGTGCGGGTGCGCGGCAAGGGAAAGAAGGAGCGCGAAGTGCCCATCGGACAGCCGGCGCTGCACGCGATCCTGCAATACTGGCAGGCCCTGCCCCGCGCCCCTTTGCCTGAAGGCCCCGTCTTCCAGGCGCAGGCCGACAGCGAGGAACCCATCCGCCCCGCCCAAGTGCAGCTCCGCTTGAAACGTTATCTCGTCGCGGCCGGACTCGATCCCCGTCTCACGCCGCACAAACTGCGGCACAGCTTCGCCACGCATCTGCTGGACCACGGGGCGGATCTTCGCAGTGTCCAGGAACTGCTCGGCCACCGCAATCTCTCGACCACGCAAATCTACACCCACGTCACCACCGAACGGCTCAAGGCGGCCTACGATGCCGCCCACCCGCGCGCCTGACCCACACACTCCATGAAAATCTACCTGACTCCGCTGCTGGCCCTGCTCTGCCTGCTCCTGCTCACCAATTGCACCACGCCGCCCAAGGTGGACTGGGATGCCCGGGTCGGCGTGCTCACATTTGACGAAGCGGTGCGCGAACTTGGACCGCCGGAGAAGAGCGCCGTCTTGACGAACAAAACCAAGGTGGCTGATTGGCTGGTTTCACGCGGACGCAGCGAGCCCACCTTTCACAGCTTCCCCGACGGCAGCGTGCTGCGCACCGAGGGCGTCCGTGGCATGGATCAAGTGCTCCGGCTAACCTTCACCCAGGAGGGAAAACTAAGCTCATGGAAACGCGTCTGGCGTTGAACCCCAGCCCCGCCGCATCAGCGCCGCCAATTTCCCCTTCCGTTCCCGGAGGGCATTTGTTCTACTGCGCCCACGCGATGAAGGAAGAAAGTGTGGATCTTGGCATTTGGGACAAACTCACCCGGGCGGTGATGGTCCTCCTGGTCGCCGCCGTGGCCGTTGGCATCGGCTTCCTGTGCGTGCCGCTCATCCAGCAGAACGAGCGCATGCGCCAGCGCAACCTCGAACTGGAATCACAAATCCAACGGGAGGAAGAAGTCGGCCGCCACCTCAAGGCCACGCTCGACGCCCAGCGCTCCGACCCGAAGGCCGTGGAGCGCCTGGCGCGGGAGAAGCTCGGCTACGCCAAGCCGGGCGAAGTGGTCATCCGTTTTCAAGAAACCACCACCAACGCCGTTCCCGTCCCGTGAATTGATCGCGGCGATTTCCCCTGAAGCTGGCGCTTGCCAGAAATGTCCTGCTCGTTAAGCTCCGCCCCCATGAACTTTTTCAAAGCTCTGTTCGTTTGGTTGGTGATCTCCCTGTTTCTGGGCTGGGGCGTTTACATGACCGTGCATCCGACCAAGGCCTCCTGGTGGCCGCTGGCGATCTCCGTGTTCGCGCTGGTCGCGTTCATCGGCAAGGTGGGCTGCCTGCCCCCGAGCGACGAGCATCACCACTGAGTTTCAGGTCTGACCTGCCGAGGTTGGCCGCAAAACGCGGAGGCGCACTGCCTCCGCGTTTTGCTTTTGCGATGCGGCGTGCCGGACTCAGTCCAGCAGCGGTTCGCCCCGCGTGTATTTTTTCACGACATCACGATCCAGCGTGAGACCTAGCCCCGGCTTGGTGGGAATGGCCAGCATGCCCTCGGCGTCCAGCCGCCACCCGCCGGCGGTGATTTCGTCGATGAATGGCGAGCCCGTCAGGTATTCCACCAAGTCCGTGCCCGGGAAGGCAGAAGCCAGATGCAAATCCGCCGCGAGGCCGACGGCGGTGTTCCAGCCGTGCGGGATGAAACGCACGCCATGTTCCTGCGCCATCCAACCGATGCGACGCTCCTCGCTGATCCCGCCCACCTTCGTCACGTCTGGCTGGACGATGTCCAGCGCCCGCGCCTCCAGCCAGGGCTGGAACGCCTGCCGCCGGGTGAAGACCTCGCCGCTGGCGATGGCCACGGGCGAGTGCTCGCGCAGCTTCGCATAATCCTCCAGCGCGTCCGGCTGCAACGCCTCTTCAAACCAGAACACGTCGTAATCCGCGAGCATCCTGGCCGTGTTGAGCGCCCACTTGTAGCCGTTGTTCCAGTAAGCATCGCTGCCCCCGGCGTCCACCATGAGCTTGCTCTCGGGGCCGACCGCCTCGCGGGCCGCACGGACAATCGCCTCATCGGTCGCGGCGTTGCGCCGGCCAAACGGACCCCAGCCGATCTTGAAGGCGCGGAATCCCTGTGCCTTCACCGCCAGCAGATGGTCGCGCAATTTCGCCGGCTCATCCATGAGCAAGGAGGCGTATGGCTGGACCCGCTCCCGGTAGCGGCCGCCGAGCAGTCGGCCGACGGGCTGCCCGGTCGCCTGGCCAAGCAAATCCCACAAGGCGATGTCCACGCCGCTGATGGCATGCGTGATCGAGCCGCCGCGTCCGAGCCAGAACATGTGCTGGCTCAGCTTCTCGCTCACGCGCTCCGGCTCCAGCGCGTTCTCGCCCCGATAGAGCGGCTCCAGCACCGCGAGCGCGGCCCGGACGAGGGCGTCGTTGGTGAACACACTGCCCAGCCCGACCAGCCCTTCATCGGTGTGAACCGCGATCAGGGTGTGGACACAATCTTCCGGCCGGAGCTCGTTGCTCCAGCCGCCTTCAGGAGTGGCGCCGCGCAGGCCGGCACACCGGATTTCACGAATTTTCATGCAGATTTCGGCGCAGCCTAACGCATCGCCCGCCGCAGCGGAAGCGCAAGATTGCTCCGCCTGAATAACGCGGCGGGCCGTCTAGTCTCTGGACTCGCTCATGAGCATTCGCTGCCGTTTCTTCCTTTCCCCAGCCCGCAACCACTGGCGGCGCACGGTCCCGGCCGCCTTGCTGCTGGCCGGTATCGCCGCCCTGCCCTGCCTCGGAGCGGGCGGTCCGCATCCTGACTTCCAGAAGCACGCGGTGCCGTTTATCGAGAAGCACTGCCGCGACTGCCACGGGGGCAAGTCCACCAAGGCCGATCTGGATTTGGTGAAGCTGGACCGATCCGACACCGCCATCCTGAAGAACCGCAAAGTGTGGATGAACGTCCTCACCCAAGTCGGCGCGGGCGAGATGCCGCCCAAAAAACAGGCCCGCCCTTCCCTGTCCGAGATCGAGCAGTTCACCCGCGCGGTCGAGTCCGCCTTTGAGCGCGCGGAGATGACGCTGCCGCCCGACCCCGGCCGCGTCACCGTCCGCCGCCTCAACCGCAACGAATACCACAACACCGTCCGCGATTTGCTGCTGGTGGACTTCAACCCCACGGAAAATTTCCCCGCCGACGACATTGGCCACGGCTTCGACAACATCGGCGATGTGCTCACGATCTCCCCGCTGTTGATGGAACGTTACCTCGACGCGGCCGAGACCATCGCACAGCGGGTGCTGGTGGAAAAGCCCGCGAAGCCGGGCGTGCGCTACCTCTCCGGCCGCTACCTGCAACCCAACAACGCGCAGACCCCGCAGGATCGCTTCCGCCCGATGGACCCCACCGCAACCGAAGCCGTGAAGTCCGGCCCCTTCGCCGCCACGGGCGATTACCTGAAACTTACCGGCGACGCCGATCTCTTCGTGCGGGCCACAGTGTATGCCGAGCCGCGCGGCACCGCGCCGGTCAAAGTCGCCTTGTTCATCCAAGGCCCCAAGCTGGCCGAAACCTCCAGCGACGCGGAAGTCGCCCAACTCGCCGGCACCGGCCTGGCCGCGATGAAACCAATGAAGATTTTGAAAATCTTCGAAATCACCGCCCGCACCGGGGCTAAGCCTCAGACCATCGAGGTGCCCGTCCGCAAAATCGAAGGCATCACCCGGGCTGGGGTCGCGGTGGTCAAG
>CAIPBN010000821.1 GCA_903863315.1 uncultured Verrucomicrobiota bacterium
CCGGTGATGAGTGACTTGGTGACGATTGCCCTCGTTGAGGATTGCGACCGCTGCAAGCGCCACCAGAAAAACCATCCCAAGGCCGCCAGTCCGGCTGTCCATTCCAGAATCTTGAGCGCGGTTTCCATGTGGGGGCGGATGCGCGCAGTGTGCCCGGCAGGGGACGGATGTCAAAGCCCTGCTGCGGGCGCGGGCCCGTCAGGATAGTGCTTCAACTTCGCCAGTGCCGTGCTAGTTTTGCGGGCATGCCTAGCCTTTGCCATGTCTCCCGTCGTTGGGTTTGCTTGTGGGCGTTTGCCATCTGCGTCAGCCCTGTCCTGGCCGCTTCACCCGAGCTGCAATTCACCCTGCAAAAGCGCGTTGAAACCAAGCCCGGCAGCGGTGAGTTCCGCGTGACCAGCACTGTTGAGAAATGGAACCCCAGGCAGACGGCGATCATCGTCTGCGACATGTGGGATCTGCACCACTGCAAGAATGCCGTCACTCGCGAAGGCGAGCTGGCCCCGCGCATGAACGACTTGCTGGAGAAGGCCCGCGCGCAGGGCGTCTTCATCATCCACGCGCCCAGCAGTTGCATGAAGCCTTACGAGGGCCATCCGGCGCGGGAGCGGGCCAAAGCCGCGCCCAAGGCGTCCAACCTGCCGACGGACATCGCCTCGTGGTGCCGGCAGATCCCGGCGGAGGAGCAGGGCAAGTATCCCATCGATCAGACCGACGGCGGCGAGGACGATGATCCGGTGGAACATGCGGCGTGGGCAGCGGAGCTGAAGGCGAAGGGGCTTAATCCCCGGGCACCTTGGACCCGGCAGATCGATGTGTTGAAAATCCACGATCAGGACGCCATCAGCGATTCAGGTGTGGAGGTGTGGAATCTGCTGGAGCAGCGGGGCATCTCCAATGTGATCCTCATGGGGGTCCACGTGAACATGTGCGTGGCGGGCCGGCCTTTCGGCCTGCGGCAGATGGCGAAGAACGGCAAGCGCGTCGTGCTCATGCGCGACATGACCGATTCCATGTATAACCCGGCGCGCTGGCCGTTTGTGGATCACTTCCGCGGCACGGCGCTGTTCATCGAACACCTGGAAAAATACGTCTGCCCGACCATCACGTCGGATCAGATTATGGGAGGCAAACCGTTCCGGTTCGGCGGGGACAAGCCACATCAAGGTGGCTGAGGCAGGGGCCGCAGTTCACGTTACCAGCGGGTCGCGAAAAAGATGAACACGCCGATAAAGGCCGCTGCCCCAAGGGCGACTAGGAACCAGGTTCCCAAGCCGGTCCGATCTTTGTCGCCGGGTTCTTCAAAGGGAAGGTTAGGCATATGTCACGTGCTTTGTCTGTTTCGTCAGCCTTGCATCGGACAAGGCCGATTTTTGCTCAAAGTAGCCACGTGCAGAAGTAACAACAAGGTTAAAAATAGGACCTGATGAATGATGCCTGACAGCGAGCCGTCGCACTTGGGCAGTTTTCCATGATGGCGAGTCAATCAATGTTTTCAGGGGTATCCCGCTGGATTGCGGGCGCAGTGGCTGGGTGGAGTGCGGTCGCCCTCCCAGCCGTCGAGCCGGCTCGCGAGCATCTGGATTTCTTTGAGAAAAAAATTCGGCCGGTGCTGGTCGAGCGCTGCTACGAGTGCCACAGCGCAGCGGCGAAGAAGAACAAGGGCGGCCTTACCCTCGACACCCGCGACGGCGTCCTCAAAGGCGGCGATGCCGGTTCGGTCGTCGCCCCCGGAGATCCGGAGAAGTCCAAGCTTATCGAGGCCGTTCGCTACAAAAACCGCGACCTCCAGATGCCGCCGAAAAGCCCGCTGTCCTCGGAGCAGGTGCGCGATTTGGAGCAATGGGTGAAGCTGGGTGCGCCCGACCCGCGCACGGAAGCCGTGGCGCAGACCGGCGGAAAGCGCGCGTTGACCGTGGAGGAAGGCCGGCAGTTCTGGGCTTTTCAGCCGCTCGCGAATCCGTCCGTTCCCAAAGTCGGCAATCGGCAATCAGCAATCGGCAATCCCATTGACGCCTTCATCAACGCCAAGCTTGGCGAGAAGAAGCTGGCCGCCGCCCCGGCTGCCGATAAGCGCACGCTCATCCGCCGCGCGACTTTCGATCTTACCGGTCTGCCGCCGGCACCGGAGGAAGTGGATGCGTTCCTCGCGGACAAGTCGCCGGACGCCTTCGCCAAAGTCGTGGACCGCCTGCTCGCTTCGTCCGCCTACGGCGAGCGCTGGGGCCGCCACTGGCTCGACGTGGCGCGCTATGCGGACTCGAACGGCCTCGATGAGAACGTGGCCTTCGGCAACGCGTGGCGCTACCGCGACTACGTGGTGAACTCCTTCAACGCCGACAAGCCCTACAACCGCTTCGTGCAGGAGCAAATCGCCGGCGACCTGCTCCCGGCCGAAGGCACGCCGCAACGGCACGAGCAGTTGACCGCGCTTGGCTTCCTCAGCATCGGGCCAAAGCTCTTGGCCGAGCCAGACAAGGTGAAGCTGGAAATGGACTTGATTGACGAGCAAATCGAGACGCTGGGCCGCGCCTTCCTCGGCATGACCTTCGGCTGCGCGCGCTGCCACGACCACAAGTTCGACCCCGTGCCCACCGCCGACTACTACGCGCTGGCCGCCATCTTCAAGAGCACGCGCACGATGGACGATCTCAAGACCATCGCCAAGTGGCACGAGCCGGAAGTCGCCACGCCCGCCGAACGCGCGGTGGTGGAGGCGCATCAGAGGAAAGCGGCTGATCAGAAAGCGGCCATCGCGAAGCTCGTCGCGACCGCCAACAAGTCCCTCGTCACGGACAAGGGCCTCAAGGAGGTGCCGAAGAACGCGGAAAGCCAGTATCCGACCAATGTCATCGCCGAGTTGAAACAACTTCGCGAGGCGCTCGCCAAGCTGGAGAAGGACGCGCCGGAACTCCCCAGCACCATGGGTGTGACGGACTCAACAAACGTGGTGAAGACGCTGCCCGTCCACATTCGCGGCAGCCACCTCTCGCTGGGCAAACCCGTCCCGCGCGGCTTCCCGCAGGTGATGCAGGTCGCCAGCCTCCGCTCCGAAATGCCGGAGAAACAAAGCGGCCGCCTCGAACTCGCCCAGTGGCTCGCCAGCCCACAACATCCGCTCACCGCGCGTGTGATGGTGAACCGCATCTGGCGCTGGCATTTCGGCCAGGGCCTCGTGGCGAGCACGGACAACTTCGGCATCCTCGGCGAACGACCTTCGCATCCGGAATTGCTCGACTGGCTGGCACGAAAGTTCATCGCCGAGGGCTGGAGCGTGAAGGCGATGCACCGGCACATCATGGCGAGCGCCGCCTACCAGCGCGCGACCAAGCCCGCAGCGGACGCCCGCCGTTCCGTGGTGGACTCGGAGAACCGCCTGCTCTCCCACTTCCCCATCCGCCGCCTGGAAGCCGAGGAGGTTCGCGACTCCGTCCTGTTCGTCGCCGGTGCGCTGGAGCGCACCATGGGTGGCAAGACCATCCCTGTGAAGAACCGCGAGTTCTTCTTCAATCACACCTCGAAGGATGCGACCACCTACGACAGCCCGCGCCGCGCGCTCTATTTGCCCGTCGTCCGCAACAACGTGTATGACCTCTTCGAGCAGTTCGACTTCCCCGATCCCGCCGTGCCCAACGGCAATCGCAACGCCACCGTCGTCGCCCCGCAGGCGCTACTGATGCTCAACAGCGATTTGGTGGGGAAGGCTGCGGAAAAGTTCGCTGCCAGCCTGCTCGCGTCCGCCAGCGACGACGTCCGGCGCATCGAGTTCGCCTATCAGAAGGCCTACGCCCGCCCGCCGACCGCGAAGGA
>CAIPBN010000822.1 GCA_903863315.1 uncultured Verrucomicrobiota bacterium
CCGGTGACTGGTTCAGCGTCGCCGTCTGCTCGGATGGCAGCTACGGCATCGAGAAGGGCTTGATGTTCAGCTACCCGATTCGCACTGACGGCAAGAAGTGGGAAATCGTCCAGGGCCTGCCCGTCAACGAGTTCAGCCGCGCGAAAATCACCGCGACGGAGAACGAGCTGAAGGAAGAGAAGGCGCTCGTGGCCGACCTCCTGCCGAAGGCGTAATGCTACTTTGCTCTGAAGCCGCCGATGCAAGTCGGCGGCTTTTTCATTTCTGTGCTGAACACTAACATCGAAATCACCGCACTCGCTCCTGATGTTTTGAAGCTGCGAGTTGGGGCTGGCTTAAAGGCCCAACCATCCTCCCTCACCCCGGTCCTCTCCCGCCGGGAGAGGGAGGCACGCAGATCGCAACCGGCTGACGCGCAGCGCGCCGGCGTGGTCGAGGAGCGGTCGGACTTTCCCCCTCTGCCAGCGGGAGAGGGCCGGGGTGAGGGCGAACGCGTCACTCAACCCCAAAGCGGTCTTCAGCTCCGGCGCACCGCCCATCGCCTCACCCTCACCACCACTGTCGGTAAATTCTCCCTCAACCGCCGCACCGGCGCGTGGACGTTGCACGACCACACAGGTCTCGAGATTTTCCGTTGCTCCGCCTTCGCCCTCACGGACGCCCAGCCGCAACTCACGCTCCAACTCGCCGACGGCGAAAGCATCTTCGGCCTCGGCGAATCCACTGGCCCGTGCAACAAGCGCGGCCTCATCCGCGAGTTCTGGAACGCTGACGTGCTGGGCCACGCTTCGTGCATCCATCCGGGCCTCCGCAACCTTTACGTCTCGATTCCCTTCGCACTCTCGCTGCGTGAAGGCCGCGCCGCCGGACTCTTCTGGGACAATCCCGCCCGCCAGACTTGGGACATCGGCTGCACTGAGCCGGATGAGTTCCGCCTCCGCGCCGGCACGGGCGGTGGCTCGCTCTATCTCTTCCTTGGTCCCACGCCGGCCGATGTCGTCTTGCGCTTCACCGAGCTGACCGGCCGCATGCCGCTGCCGCCGCGCTGGGCGTTGGGCTACCACCAATCCCGCTACAGCTACGGCAGTCGTGCGGAGCTGGAGCGCATCGCCCGCGAGTTCCGCCGCCGCAAGATTCCTTGCGATGCGCTGCACCTCGACATCCACCATATGGATGCCCACCGCGTCTTCACCTTCGGCAAGACCTTCCCGCGTCCGAGTGAAATGCTGGCGAAGCTGGCGAGGCGAGGCTTCAAGGCCATTGCCATCGTGGACCCGGGGGTAAAGGACGATCCCAAGTTCGGCGTGTTGAAACGCGGCGTCGCCCAGCGCGCTTTTGTCAAAGCCTCTGGTGGCAAGCGTGATTTCATCGGCAAGGTCTGGCCAGGCAAGTCGCGCTTCCCCGACTTTCTCAACGCGCGGGTCCGCCACTGGTGGGCGACGGAACAGGCGGTCTTCCAGCGCCTTGGCCTCGCCGGCATCTGGAACGATATGAACGAGCCCGCGCTTTTCGACACGCCGGGCAAGACGCTGCCTGATGACGTTCAGCATGAGTGCGACACTTCGACTGCCCGCGACCTCTTCTCCCTCGCCCCCATCGGGGGAGAGGGCCGGGGTGAGGGGGCAGCGCGTGCGCTCGCCGCAAGTCTCCCCAATCTACCCTCCAAGGGGCGAGGGAAGCTGGTTCCGCACGCCGCCGTCCACAATCTCTACGGTTCCGCGATGGCCTCGGCCTCGCGTGCGGGCGCGTTACTGGCCGCACCGGACAAACGTCCCTTCATCCTCACGCGTGCTGGCTACGCTGGCATCCAGCGGCACGCCGCCGTGTGGACGGGCGACAACAGCTCCACTTGGGAGCATCTCGCCGAGTCCATCCCCATGCTGCTCAACCTGAGTCTGAGCGGGGTGGCGTTTTGCGGTGCGGACGTGGGCGGTTTCCTGGACAACTGCACTGGGGAGCTTCTGGCGCGCTGGACCCAGATGGCCGCCTTCACGCCTTTCTTCCGCAACCACGCGAACAACGACTCACGCCCGCAGGAGCCATGGGCGTTTGGCCCCGCAGTCGAAGCGCGCTGCCGCGATGCCATCGCCCTGCGTTACCAACTGCTGCCTTATCTGAACTGCCTCTTTGCCGAGGCCCATCGCACCGGCACGCCCATAATGCGTCCGCTGCTCTGGCATCACCCCAACGACCCGGCGGCGGTCGCCTGCGAAGACCAGTTTCTGCTCGGCGAGAGCCTCCTCGTCGCGCCCATCCTCCGACCGGAGGCGCGCGTCCGGAGCGTGTATTTGCCGGTGGGCCAGTGGTTCGATTTCTGGAGCGGTGGGCTTTACGACGGCGGGCAACACGTCCTGATCGAAGCCGTGCCGGAGCACATCCCGGTCTTTGTGCGCGGTGGGTCCGTGGTGCCGACCGGTGCGCCCCGACAGTTCATTTCCGGCGAAGCCGAGCCGGTGGTGAACCTGCACGTCTGGCCGCACGGGCGCGGCGCGTTCACCTGGCAGGAGGATGACGGCGAGTCGCTCGGCTACGAACGCGGCGAGCTGGCCATGCGGACAATTGAGTTTGTGGATCGCGGGCCGCGCCGTGAGCTGGTGCTTGGCACCACTCAGGGAGCGTGGCCCAGCCGGGTTAAGACCTGGCGGATCGTGCTGCGTTCAGCCCGTCGGGCTTATCGCGTGTGGGTCAACGGCAGCCGCATGGCAGCCGGGTTCGAGCCGGAACTGGGCGTGTGCCTGTTTGAGGTGGCGAACGCCCCAGGTGAGCTGCGGATCAAGTGGCTCTAGCCGCCGGCGCGGGTCATTTGGCGAAGGCGCTGTGGCTCTTGCGACCGTAGCTCTCGATGAAGGCCAGCAGGTCGAGGAGGTCGTCCTTGCTCAAGGTATCCACCAGCCCCTGCGGCATCGGCGAAATCTTCGAGAACGCCCGCTTGGTCACATCGCTCTTCTTCACCGTGACCTTCGTGTCCGGCTGAAGCTGGTTCGGGACGAGCACGAGCTGGTCGCCGGTTTCGCTCATCAGGCGGCCGGTGTGGTCGTCGCCGTTCTTGAGCCAGACGGAGGTGTTTTGGAACTGCTCGGAGACGACCTTGCTCGGGTCGATGATGCTCTCCAGCACATCGCGGCGGCTGAAGCGCGCGCTCACGGCCGTGAGGTCCGGGCCGACACCGCCGCCTTCGATGCCGAAGCGGTGGCAGGCGAGGCACTGGCCGTCCACGAAGGCCTGGCGGCCCTTGTCAAAGTTACGGCCCTTGAGCTGCTTGGCGAGGTCGGCCTCGAAGTCCGCCATCGTCCACGCCTTCACGAAGCTGCGCGTCTGCGGCTTGGGGAATTCGCTCAGGGCACCTTTGCGGCCAGAGGGTGCGCCAGCGGGCAGGCTGGCGAGCAACGGGGCCAGTTCGCCTTTCTCTGCGTCAGTCAGGTTGGCGGTGGCCTCCTTGAGGAAGTTTTTATAGAAGTTGCCGTAGCTGCTGCCGTTGCCGTAGGGGCGGCCGGCTTCCTCAAACCACTTCAATGTGTCGCCCTGGTGCGCGGCGGGCGAGCGGTCCTGCGCCCAGTAACCGAAATACTCCTTGCGCTGTTCGCTGGTCCAGTTCTTGGCGGTGCGGAGGTGGAAGAGGTAGTGAATCATGTCCTCCTGCGTGAGCGCGCCGGCCATGAGCGTGAGGGTCTTGTCCACGACTCCGGGCGCGCCGAGGGCGATGAGCACCTGCGAAAGCTCGCGGTTCACAAAGGTGCTCTTGTTCGGGTAGCTGGTGGAAAGCTTCTCGGTTGCGAGCTTCACCACGTCAGTCGAAGGCAGGCCGTTGCGGGCGATGCTTACCTGGATGACGCGAATCTTGTCCAACTGCTGGCGCTCCGGGAGCGTGGCGAGCGGCCACTTGCTGAGCGCGCGGAGGCACTCATCCTGCGCGGACTTCCCGCCGAGGCGGGCGAGCGCGATCAACGCGGTGAGGCCGCCGTCAGCAGACTTCTCTTCCAGCGCGCGGGCCTGCCACGTGGTGACCGGCTGCGCTTCCAGCGCGACGCGCGCGGCGAAGCGAATGGACCGGTCGGGGCTGTTCAAGTGCGGCCAGATGAAGTCGAGGGCCTTGGGGTCAGGCTTGCCGTGGAAGGCTTCCAGCTTGCGGCGCAGTGCGCGGGCTTCTGCGCCTTCCTTGTTCGGTTCCCACGCGGCGGTGGTGGATTCCTTGCCGGTGTAGCTCACACGATAGAGGCCCGAAGCGGTGCCGCGGCCACCGATGGTGAAATACATCGCGCCGTCATCGCCGATAACTAGGTCGGTCAGATTCAACGGGGACTTGCCTTTGCTTTTGTCCATGAGGCCGGCGGGTGCGATGAAGTTCTCCCAAGTGGCCGTATAGCTCGCGCCCTCGGGCTTGAGATGGACTGCCATGAGCCGTCCGTAGGTCCAGTCCATGATGTAAATGGCACGCTGATACTTGGCCGGGAACTTCGCGCCCTTGCCGTTGCCCACGCCGGTCGGGCAGCCCACGCCGATGTCGGGCACCGCGCCGAGGCTGTCCGCGTAATAGTCCGGCCAACGGCCCGTGCCGGAGCGCCAGCCGTAGTCGCCGCCGGAGACGGCGTGGTTCACGCGGGTGGGCACATACCACGGCATGCCCCAGTCCCACTCCATGTCGGAGTCGTAGGTGAACAGCTCGCCATCCACGTTGAAGGCGAAGTCGTATTGGTTGCGGAAGCCGCCGCAGAAGAACTCGAATTTCGTGCCGTCCGGCTTGGCGCGCAGCACGTAGCCGCCCGGCGCGAGGATGCCGGTGGCGTGGCCGTTGCCGTCCCACTGGCGCGGGAGGACATGGTCTTCGCCGTAGTTGCGATATTGGGGGTGAGGTTCCAACTCGGTGGGCGGCTTGGAGTGGTTGCCGGCCATGACGTAGAGATTTCCGTCCGGGCCAAGCTCCACCGCGTGCGGGCCGTGCTCGCCGCCACCGGGGATTTTCTTCACGAGTTCAATCTTGCTCCAAGTATCGCTGCCATCGTCGGTGATGCGGTAGAGGCCGGACTCAAACTTGGTGGAATACTTGTTCACCACGACCCAGAGCGCGCCGTTGGCGAAGACCATGCCTTGCGCGTCGTAGAGCGGCTTGGCGATGAACTCGCGCTTGGCCACCTTGCCATCTGCACCGAGGGTCACGCGGAGCAGGCCGCCGTCGGGATTGTTCGCGCGATACTGCGGGCTGAGGATGAGCCGGCCCTTGTTATCCTTGCACAGGTTGACCCACGATCCTTCCTCTGGCTCACCGCTGATTAGCAACTCGATCTTGAAGCCGGGCAACGTGTAGAGCGCCTCGGCGGGTGTGGCCTCGCGCTTGCCGGCGGGAGCGGCCTTGCCTTTCGCGCCCTTCGCACCGCCGCCGGCGAGGATGTCGCCCCACGGCTGCGCGCCGAGCTTGGCGACGGAGATGGGCTTCTCCCAACCCTGCGGCTTGAAGTCAGCCGTCTGCCAGCCGACAACATCTTCGTTGTGCGCGAGCCAAGTCGTGTCAGTGACGATGGCCGTCTTCTTGCCGTCGGCGAAGGTCAGCTCCAATCGGGCCACGACGCCGGCGGACCCGCCGTGGTTGATGCCGCGCAGGCCGAAGATGTTTTCGCCGACCTTGAGTTCGGCGGTGACGTCCACGGTGACGGGCTGTTCCCAGGACACGATGGTGGCGACGGACTTGGCATTGAGGAAGGCGGTGCCCTCATTGTCCACGGAGGCGGCGAGCGTGGCTTTGGTCGGCTTGGCGTCGAGGTTGAAAGTCTTGCGGAAGAAGCGGCGCTCGTTGTTGCCGGGGGCCTTGCCACCATTGGCGTGCCAAATCCATTCGGGGGTTTGGGCGGTGGCGGCTTGGAGCAGGGCGCCGAGCACGGCGATGACATACAGGCAAGGTGTCTTCATAGGCGGAAAATTGCCCCAAACGGACGGGGCGGTGGAAGCAGGAATTCAGGCGTCGATCCGGCAGCCGGTTTGGATCACTTCCGCAGGCGGGCGAGGAAACCTGGGTCGGTCCCGGCGAGGTCCGCGCGGCGCTGCTCCGCCAGCAAGCCACCATAGACCCGCACGTCGCGGGTGAGCATCGCCAGCCGCTGGCGGAAGGCATCGCTGACCACCGTGCCGTCCCGCACGTCCTCCTTCTCCACAAACGAAACCCCGTAGGGCAGTGCCCAGGCGTTGCACTGCCGCGCGATGGTGCGGAGCTGGTCATGCACCGTAAGGCCCTTCTCATGCGAGGCGACGACGGTGGCGAAGAGCCGGCCGGCAAATTCCTTCCAGAAATGATCGAGGAAGTTCTTCAGCACGCTGCTCACGCTGCCGTGGTAATCCGGCGTGCCCAGCAGCAGCACGTCTGCGCGATCCACCCGGGCTTTCAGCTCGGCAAAGCCCGGCTGCGCCCAGGCTGTGTCCGCGTTGAACAGCGGCAGCGGCGTCTGGGCGAAATCCAGCACATCCACGGTGGCCCCCTCCGCGCGGAGCGTGTCGGCGAGGTGCAGCAGCACGACGCGGGTGACGGACTTTTGATGGAGGCTGCCAATGACGGCGAGGATGTGCGGTGCGGACATGGTGCGAGAGGTGTAATGGAAACCTTCCCGCCGGGCAATGCGTTGTCGGTGGACGCGAGCGCGCTGGACGCGCCGGATTGCACCGCCTATTTTCCCCGCGCATGAATCTGGCGCACCGTCCGTTGGTCATCGCCGGGCGAACCTTCCGTTCCCGACTCATCCTCGGCACCGGCAAGTTCCCTTCGCCCGTCGCGATGCGTGATGCCTTGGCGGCCAGCGGCACTGAAATGGTGACGGTGGCGCTGCGGCGCGCGGACTTGAGCGGGCAGAAGGATCCCTTCGCCAACATCCTCGAATTCATTGACCCGCAGAAGTATCTGCTGCTGCCGAACACCAGCGGCGCGATGAACGCGGAGGAGGCCGTTCGGCTCGCGCGCCTCGCCGTCGCCGCCGGATTGCCCAAGTGGGTGAAGCTGGAAATCCACCCCGACCCGCGCTACCTGCTACCGGATCCCATTGAGACCCTCAAGGCGGCTGAAGTGCTCGTGCAGGAGGGCTTCACGGTGCTGCCTTACATCAACGCCGACCCCGTGCTGGCCAAGCGCCTGCAGGAGGCCGGTTGCGCGACGGTGATGCCGCTCGGATCGCCCATCGGCTCGAATCGCGGCCTTCAGACCCGCGACCAGCTCCGCATCATCATCGAGCAGGCCACCGTGCCCGTGGTGGTGGACGCCGGCATTGGCGCGCCCAGCCACGCGGCGGAGGCGATGGAACTCGGCGCGGACGCCGTGCTGGTCAACACCGCCATCGCCATTGCCAGCGATGCGAACCGGATGGCGGTGGCGTTCAAGCAGGCGGTGGAAGCCGGGCGGGCGGCCTTTGAGATCGGCCTGGGCCCGATGCAGACCGCCGCCAGTTCCACCAGTCCGCTCACGGCCTTTCTGGATTAGCCGCCCCCACTTTCCCCGCACCCTGCCATGAAATCTCCCACCATCCCGGCGAGCCGGCTTGAAGAACTCATTCGTGGCGCGGCGGCGGCGCGCATTCTCGTCATCGGTGACGTGATGCTCGACCAATACATTTGGGGCCATGTCGGCCGCATCTCCCCGGAGGCCCCGGTGCCGGTGGTGGAGTTTGATCGCGAAAGCTGGATGCCCGGCGGCGCGGCCAACGTGGCGCGCAATCTCCACGCCCTCGCCGCCCGCACGGAGCTGCTGGGATTGATTGGCAAGGACGACGCCGCGCGACGGCTGCGTGGGCTGCTGGCCGAACAGGGCATCGGCTGTGCCGGGTTGCTTTCCCGTCCACAGCGCACCACCAGCGTGAAGACCCGCATCATCGCGCATCAACAGCAAGTGGTGCGCGTGGATCGCGAGACGCGCGGTGAAGTCGATGAGCGCAGCCAGCGCCAGTTACTGGTCGCCTTGGAGCAGCGGCTGCCGAATGCGGATGCGGTGATCATTTGCGATTACGGCAAAGGCGTGGTTACGCAGACGCTGGTGGATGCCATCCGCCATCTCTGTAGGGCCCGGGGGATTTGGCTGAGCCTGGATCCCAAGCCGGTGCATGATCTCAGCCTGACCGGCCTTTCCCTGCTCACTCCCAACCGCAAGGAAGCGTTCGAACTCGCCGGGGTGCCGGACGGCTCACGCAACGTGGACCCGCTCAAGGATCCCGCGCTGCAACGCGTGGCGGACACGCTGCTGACCGAGCTGAGCCCCGCGCTGCTGCTCATCACGCTGGGCGATCAGGGCATGCTGCTCTGCCAGCGCGGGCACGCGCCGTTTCACATTCCCACCATGGCCCGCGAGGTGTTCGATGTGTCCGGCGCGGGCGACACGGTAATCGCCTCCTTCACCCTGGCCATTGCTGCCGGAGCGTCACCGGTCGAGGCGGCGGTCTTCTCCAATCATGCCGCCGGGGTGGTGGTGGGCAAGGTGGGCACGGCGACCGTCTCGCCCGCGGAATTGACGGAGAGCTTCCATCGCACGGAATGAAACGGGCTGTCTTCCTCGATCGCGACGGGACGCTCAATGTGGACAAGCAATACCTGAGCGATCCGGAGCAGTTGGAACTGATCCCCGGCGTGGGCCCGGCGCTGAAGCGGCTGCAGGATGCGGGGTTCCTGCTCATCATCGTCACCAACCAGTCGGGCATCGGGCGCGGCTATTACACCGAGGAGAACATGCACGCGGTGAACCGGCGGCTGATCACGCTGCTCGCCCCGTTGGGTGTCCGCTTCACCAAAATTTACTATTCCCCGGAGGCGCCGGAACAACCGAGCGTCGGGCGCAAACCCTCACCGGCCTTCCTCTTTGCCGCGCGCGACGATCTGGCGGTGGACCCCGCGCGAAGCTTCATGGTGGGAGACAAGGTGATTGACTTGGAGTGCGGCTGGAATGCCGGCGTGCAGCAGAGCATCCTGGTGCGCACCGGCTATGGCGCGGAGGTGGAGAAAAAACTGGGCGAGCGGGCCGCGCGGGCGTTGGTGGTGGACGATGTGGCGGCGGCGGCGGAGTGGATCCTGCGGCAGCCTTGAAGTGCCGGGGCAGCTTCACCAACTTCCATCCACTATCAGGGAAGTTGCGTTCCGCGCGAGATCCTCGGCGAGCAACGAAACAGCCTGGCGTTCCGCGCTGGCCAGATCCGTGCCGGCCCGGATCGTGGTGCGGCCGGAGACTTCGCGATCGAAAAGCACCTTGCCGCTGGCGCGATCTTTCACCGTCAGCTTGGCCGACAAACCCAGCGCGTAATCCCGCGCTGTAAGAATGTCCGCCGGCTGAAAGCTCAGCACCGAGCGGTCAAAGCGCGTGATGACGCCCGTGAGCACCACGTCCGACTCGCCGCGCGTGTCCAGCTTGTAGGTGCCGTCCTGTTGCAGGCGCTTCCGCAGGGCGTTGTTCAGGGCTTCGATGAGGCGTGGCTCGTTGGTCCGGTTGCTGATGGAGCCAATCTGGATGCTGTGCTGGCCGGCGGGAAACGCTGCCGTGGGACCGAGCCGGTAGCTGGTGCAGCCCGGCAGGAGGGTGAGCAGCCCGGCGAGACCGAGGGCGCGGAGGGCGGACAGGTTCATCACGGCTTGACCGCGGCGGGCGCGGCGTTGGTCGTGGGGGTGCTGGGGGCCGGCGTGCTGGCGGCGGCACCCGTCAGGTTCTTGAGATACTCAATCCGCTGCTTGGCCAGGGCGGCTGCGGGCGCGTCCGGGTCCTTGATGATGACTTCGTTGTAATAGACCATGGCCCCGCTCCACTGGCGCTTCTTCTCGTAGAACTCCGCGATCTTCAACGCGCCGCGGGCCTGCTCGGTCTTGAGGCCGTCGATGTTTTTGCGGGCGTCCGCCACGCGCTTGTCCTCCGGATAGAGGGCGATGAAGTCCGTGAAGGCGGCGATGGCCTTCGCGGCGATGCCCTGGTCGTATTCGGCGCTGCTGGCCTGCTTGAGGTAGGTCTGGCCCGCCTTGAAGAGCGCGTCGGCGGCGAGGTTCTTCTGATCGTGATACTTGTCGGCGGCCTTCTCATAGGCCTTCACCGCGTCGGGAAACTCCTTACGCTTCTCCTGCGCCGAGCCGATGTTCATCTGGGCCAGCGGAGCGACCTCGCTGTAAGGGCCGTTGGCAATGACCTTCTCATACATCTTGGTGGTCTTTTCCATCGAGGGGAAGAAAGGCACCACGCCCCAGAGCTTGAACCACTGGCCGTCGAGAAAGCGGTTGGAGATCTCGAACTGTCGCTTGAGCACCTCCTGATAGTTCTCCACCTTGGGATATTTTTCCAGCAGCGTTTGGTAGGCTTTGAAGGCGTCCTCATCCTTCTTCTGCTCCTCCAGGCAGCGCCCCACGAGGAACTGGGCCTTCGGGGCGTAGTCGGACAACGGCCACTTTTTCACCGTGTGGCGGGCGGCCTTGAGGGACAGGTCGAAATCCTTCTTTTCAAAGGCCTGCTCCGCCACTTCCAACTGGTCCTTGGCCCGGGTTTTCTGCCAACTGCCCGAGCTGCCGTAGCTCTCGTAGGTCCAGCCTTCGCCCGCCTTGTAAACCAGCGGGGCCGGGCTCAGGTGCGGGAACGCCAGAAGGCCTGCCAGCCCGAGCGCCACGCGAAAATTCCGTAGAATCATGCTCGCGACATTAGGGAGCAGGGCAACATGAGTCAAGGCAGCCGGCCGGCCGCGGCGGGAAGCCTCGCTTGACGGCACTTCCGGCGGCTGAAAGATTGCCTTCAGATTCAAGCTTTATGAAATCACGCCCAGCATTCGCCCGCCCTCAGGCTTTCACGCTGATCGAATTGCTGGTGGTGATTGCCATCATCGCCATTCTGGCTGGTCTGCTCCTGCCCGCGCTTGGCAAGGCCAAGGACAAGGGGCAGGCCATCAAGTGCGTGAGCAACATCAAGCAGCTCCAGCTCGCCTGGCAGCTTTACGCGGATGACTACGACGGCCGGCTGGTGCCCAACGCCGGCGGCACCGTCGGCAACAACTGGGTGGACGGAGCGGCGAACACGGAAGCCAACGACTCCAATATCCGCAACGGGCTGCTCTTCCGCTACAACGACAGCGTGGGCATCTACAAGTGCCCGAGCTTCAATCGGAAAACGACCGCGGGGGTCGAGTATTTCCGCAGCTACGCCATGCAATGGTATTTGGGCCCGCCCGGTATCGGGACCGGAGTTAAGAGCCGGCTGTCGGAAGTCACGCGCCCATCCGATTGCTTCGTGTTCATCGATCAACAGACGATGGACAACTCCCATTTCGGCATATACGCCACGAACTACGGCGGCAACACCAGCCCGACCGGAGTGAACGGCTGGTATTCTTTCATCGCTGCCGGCGGGACCGGTGCTGGCAACGGCGAGATGCCCGCCACCCGGCACGGGGGCCCGACTTCCTTTTCCTTCGCCGATGGTCGCGCCGAGTCCGTGAAGTTCTTGGGTTCATTCGTGAAGCTGGGCATTCCGGGCCCTTGCACCGGTGGCGATCTCGCCGATCTCCGCAAAGTCCAAGGCTGGCTGCCCGAGTAGCTTCCAGCGAGTGGCTCGCACCGCAGGGGCCGAGGCAATTCGCTGTTGCCCATCGCCCGCGCTCTCGCTGAATCTTCCTGCTCGCATGGCCACGCACTACATCGGCATCGACCTCGGCGCGGAGAGCGGGCGCGTGATGCTGGGCTCGCTGGCGGACGGGCGGCTCGCGCTGGAGGAGATTCACCGGTTCGCCAACTCGCCGCTCCGCAGCGCGGGCTCGTGGCACTGGGACTTGCCCGCCCTCTGGTCGGGCATCCGGGAAGGGCTACGAGAAGTCG
Source organism: uncultured Verrucomicrobiota bacterium (assembly GCA_903863315.1). Classification (GTDB taxonomy): domain Bacteria; phylum Verrucomicrobiota; class Verrucomicrobiia; order Limisphaerales; family SXTU01; genus SXTU01. Next base: position 11,794 of record CAIPBN010000822.1, read on the forward strand.
CGCGCCGCCACGTTCCCATCGCGAGTGTCAGCGTGGACTCTTGGGGCCTCGACTGCGTGCTGCTTGATGCGCGCGGCGAAGTGATTGCCCCGGTGTTCCATTATCGCGATCCGCGCACCGAGCGCGGGGTGAAGGCGGTCTTTGCGAAAGTGCCGTGGGCGCAAGTCTTCGCCGAGACGGGCATCCAGTTCATGCCCATCAACCACCTTTACCACCTGGCCGCCGAAACGCCGGAACGTCTGGCCCGTGCGGCGCAAATCGTCCCGCTCGGCGATGTCTTCAACTACTTCCTCAGCGGCGTCGCCCGCGCGGAGCTCTCGCTGGCCAGCACCACGCAGCTTTACAACCCGCGCACGCGGACGTGGTCCAAACCGCTGCTGAACGCGCTGGGCCTTGTGCCGACGCAGTTCCCACCAGTCGTCGAGCCGGGCACGAAGCTCGGGCCTTTGAAACAACAAGTCGCCAGTGAAGCGGGCTTGAGCACGGACATCCAAGTCATCGCCACCTGCACGCATGACACGGGCGCGGCGGTGGCCGGTGTTCCCGTAGCCGCCGACGTGAGGAGGCGGACCAGCGGCGAGGGTGCTGAGGAAATCCGCCTCCTCACGTCGGCGGCTACGACGAACTGGGCCTATCTCAGCTCCGGCACCTGGTCGCTGCTCGGTCTGGAACTCACCGCCCCGATTCTCACCGACCGCTGTCGCGAGCTGAACTTCACGAACGAGATTGGCTTCGGC
>CAIPBN010000823.1 GCA_903863315.1 uncultured Verrucomicrobiota bacterium
CGCAGCAGCTTGCCGACCGCCTCCTTGTGCGTGAAGTCCGTGACCACGCCTTCCTTCAGGAACCGCTGATACTCCGCGTAAAACTTCTCATACGTCGCGGGGTCTTTCTCGGCCTGCTCATCGAGGAACTTGAGGAAGCGCGTCGTCAGCACCTTGTTCAACTTCTGCATCAACGCCGAGTCCTGCATCGTCTCGCGTGAGATGTTCAGCGGCAGGTCCTCGCTGTCCACGACGCCCTTGAGAAAGCGCAGCCATTCCGGGAACAGATGCTTGGCCTTCGCCTGGATGAGCACCTTCTTGCAGTAAAGGTTCACCTCCGACTCCATGCGCCCCATGCCCATCGTCTCGAAATTGCGCGCCGGCACGAAGAGCAGCGACTGGATGGCCAGCGGCGCGTCCGCCGTGAAGTGCAGGCGCAGCAGCGGCTTCTCGTGGTCGTGGCCGATGAACTGGTAGAACTCGTTGTATTCCTCCTCCTTGATCTCGCTCTTGCTGCGCGTCCAGAGCGCCTGCACCGTGTTCACCCGGCTGCCGTTCAGCTCAATCGGGAACGGCACGAAGCTCGAATACCGCTTGATGATCCGCTCGATGGTGTCCTTCTGCGCGAACTCCTTCGCGTCGTCCTTGAGCTCCAGCACGATCTTCGTGCCGCGCGGCAGGTCCGCTGCCGGCGCAATCTCGTAACCGCCCGTGCCCTCGCTGATCCACTGCCAGCCCTGCTCCTCCACCGCCAGCGACCGGCTGAAGACCGTCACCCGCTTCGCCGCCATGAACGCCGAGTAAAAGCCCACGCCAAACTGGCCGATCAGTTTCGCGTCCGGCTTCTTGTCCTCCGCCAGTTGCTTGAGGAACGCCTTCGTGCCCGAGTGCGCGATGGTGCCGAGGTTCTCCACCAGCTCGCCGTGCGTCATCCCGATGCCCGTGTCGATGAAGGTGATCGTGCCCGCCGCCTCATCCGTCGTCAGCGCGATGCCCGCCGCCACGTCCGGCTGGTGGATGGCCGCGCCGGAAGCCTGCGTGAACCGCAGCTTCTCGCACGCATCGGCGGCGTTGGAAATCAGCTCGCGGACAAAGATCTCTTTGTCCGTGTAGAGCGAGTGGATGACGATGTCCAGCAACTGCTGGATTTCCGCTTGAAAGTGATGTTTCTCGGTCGTGCTCATAAGCGCCGCGTTTCTTAGTGCGTCGCGACCCGTCACGTCAAGCTGCGGAACTTTCCTGCTGGCTCGTGCGCCGGCGCAACTGGCCGCACGCCGCGTCAATGTCCGGCCCGCGCGACCGGCGGAAGTGCGCCACCAACTTCCGCGCGCGCAGCACGGCGACGAAGGCCTCAGCGGTCTCGTCCGAGGACGGCTCGTAGGTGACGCCTCGCAAGCTGAGTCCGGTGGGATTGTAGCGCAGCAGGTTGATGTGCATACGACGCGAGCCGAGCAACTCGGCCAGAAGATGCGCGTGCTCAAGCGAGTCGTTCACCCCGGCGAGCAGGCAATACTGGATCGTCACGGGCCGACCGCGGCTTGCCTGAAACCGATCCGCCGCAGCGAGGATGTCCGCGATGGGAAAGCGCTTGCCCATCGGCAGCAGCCTGGCACGCGTGGCATCGTCGGGAGCGTGCAGGGAAACCGCGAGGTGGACGTTTAACCCCGTGGCCGTGAGTGCCTCAATGCCCGGCACGATGCC
>CAIPBN010000824.1 GCA_903863315.1 uncultured Verrucomicrobiota bacterium
CGGACGATGGCATAGTGAACACCGAACTGCTCTTCACCTCAAAACACACGGAGGAACTCTGGAAGCTCCAAGGTGAGGTGGACCGCCACCTCATCCGCACGCCGGTGTCTCCGGCCCACGCCCTCATTGTCACCGACCGCGCGCCGCAACAAAACCCACGCGTCTTCCTGCGCGGCGACCCGAAGAACAAGGGCATCGAAGTCCCGCGCCAGTTCCTGCAAGCCGTCTCCGGTCCGCAGCGCCAGCCCTTCACGCACGGCAGCGGACGCCTCGAACTCGCCCGCGCCATCGCCAGTCCGGACAACCCGCTCACCGCCCGTGTGATGGTGAACCGGCTCTGGCTGCATCATTTCGGCGCGGGCCTCGTGAAGACGCCCAGCGATTTCGGCCTGCGCGCCGAGGCCCCGAGTCATCCTGAGCTGCTCGACTGGCTGGCGCGGCGCTTCGTCGCCGAGGGGTGGAGTCTGAAGGCGATGCACCGGTTGTTGCTCATAAGCGCGGCCTATCAGCAGGCGAGTGAGATTCCGCACGCCGCACTCCGTATTCCGCATCTGAAAGACCCCGACAACCGCCTGCTCTGGCGCGCGAACCGTCAGCGGCTCGACTTCGAGGAACTGCGCGATTCGCTGCTCATGGCGAGCGGCGAACTCGACCACGTCCCCGGCGGCAAGCCCGTGGACATCCTCACCAGCAAGCGCCGCAGCCTCTACGGCCTCGTGGACCGCCAGTATCTGCCCGGCGTTTTCCGTGTCTTCGACTTTGCCAACCCCGACCTCCACATCCCGCAACGGCACGAGACGACTGTGTCGCAGCAGGCGCTGTTCTTCCTCAACCACCCGTTTGTCGCCGCGCGGGGCAAGGCGCTGGCTTCCCGCGCCGACTTCACCGGCCTCAGCTCGCCGGAAGAAAAGGTCCGCCTGCTCTACCGCGCGCTTTACCAGCGAGAGCCGACGCCCCCGCAGGCCGCCGCCGCCGTGCGCTTCGTGGCTGATGCGGAGGCAAACCAGCCGCAAGCCCCGAAGCCGCCGCCGGAAAACCAGTGGCGCTACGGCTGGGGCGAATACGACGAAACCACGCGCAAGCTAAAGGGCTTCGCCGCGCTGCCGCACTTCACCGGCAAGGCCTGGCAGGGCGGCCCGAACTGGCCCGATGCCAAGCTCGGCTGGGCGCAGCTCACCGCCGACGGCGGGCACACGGGCAACGACCTCCAGCACGCCGTCATCCGCCGCTGGATCGCGCCGCGCGATTGTGTCGTGAGCATCGCCGGCCGCATTGCGCACGAGACCAGTGCGGGCGACGGCGTCCGCGCCTTCATCTTCAGCAGTTCGGCCGGCCAGCTCCGCACCGTGACCGTTCACAATTCAGCGGAGGAACTGCGCGTGCCGACCACTGCGGTGAAGGCGGGGGACACCATTGACTTCATCGTGGATTACCGCGCGAACCTGAACAGCGACGAGTTCAAGTGGGCTCCGGTCATCACCGAGCTGAACACCGCTGCCGCTGCCGGCGCGGCCGTGCCGGTGAAGGAGTGGGACGCGAAGAAGGACTTCCGCGGCGTAGACGTGCCCGCGCTGCCGGCGCTCAAGCCGTGGGAACAGCTCGTCCAGGTGCTGCTTTCGGCGAACGAGTTTCTGTTCGTGGACTGAGCGCGCAAAGGGGGCACTCCTGTCCCCTTTTCTGAAACCGCCCCTTACGCCGGCGCGAACTCCTCCGCGTGGTAGCTGCTGCGCACCATCGGCCCGCTGGCGACATGGACAAAGCCCATGGCCTCCGCGCGCGCGCCCAGCTCCGCAAACTTGTCCGGGTGGACGAACTCCACGACCGGCAGATGCTTCAGCGTCGGCTGGAGGTATTGGCCCAGCGTGAGGATGTCGCACGCTGACTGGCGCAAATCTTCCATCGCCGTGAGCACTTCCGCCTCCGTCTCGCCGAGGCCAAGCATGATGCCGGACTTGGTGAAGACATCCGGGCGACGCGCCTTCACCTTTGTCAGCACGGAGAGCGAGCGATCGTAAGTCGCGCGATGGCGCACGCTCGGCGTGAGGCGGCGGACGGTTTCGAGGTTGTGGTTGTAGATCTCCGGGTTTGCCGCGAGCACGGTCTCGATGCAGTCGTCCTTGTCGAGGAAGTCCGGCACCAGCACCTCGATGACGGTGCCGGGGTTCGCCGCGCGGGTGGCCTCGATGGTTTGCCGGAAATGCTCCGCGCCGCCGTCCGCGAGATCATCGCGCGCCACGGCGGTGATGACGACGTGCTTGAGGCCCATGCGCTTCGTGGCCTCGGCCACGCGCTGCGGCTCGTCGGCTTCGAGCGCGAGCGGCTTGGCGGTGGACACGGCGCAGAACCCGCAGGCCCGCGTGCAGCGGTCGCCAGCAATCATGAAAGTGGCCGTGCCCTTGCTCCAGCATTCCCAATGGTTCGGGCACTTCGCGCTCTCGCAAACGGTGTGGAGCCGCAGGTCATTGAGCAGCTCGCGCGTCTTCGTGAACGCGCTGCTGGTCGGCAGCGACAGGCGTAGCCATTCGGGCAGGCGCGGGCGCGCGGCGGGCTTAGGCGGGGCAAGCAAGGTTTCCATCGGTGCATTCATTCCCAACCATTTTTCTTCCACCACTTCTCGATTTCCGGTGGGCCGAAGTCACCGAGCACTTTGCCGTCCACCTCGATGGTCGGGGCGAGGGTCTGGCCGGAGAGGCGTTCCATCTCGTCGTAAGCCTTGTCGTCGGCCATGACGTTGAGCACCTCATACTCCACGCCGCGCGCGTCGAGCCAGTCCTCGGCTTTCGAGCACCACGGGCAATAGGGTTTGATGAAGAGGCGGACGCGGGTGGGTTTCATTCGGAAGACTTTTCGCTGTCGGTTTGTTGGATGAACTTGCAGAGGTTGTAGCCGAATTCAGTGAGCCTGTAATAATCAGTGACTGCGAATTGGTTTTTGTTGGTGCTAGAGATTTCCGAGATCAAGCGCTTGGCGGCCAACGTTTCTTCATGTGAGCGAACAAGGTCGGCATATTTCAGGTTCATTTCGGACGCTACATTCTGCGCCCACCTTTGAGCATCGCCTAAGTAATTGGCTCTCTCACCGTTTAGTCCACTCTTCTCAAACAGCTTTAGTGAGCCTGTGAGAACAATGAGTTCGCCAGAGGATAGGCCTCTACAAACCCTCATAAACTGTTGCGGAAGAAACGAGTCCCTGTTCGTTGTGCTCTCGGTCGCTGCCGCCAGCAGGACGGCTTTCATGGCGGCAAATCGAACTTTGTCGGGTGATTCCTTGTCGAGTGCATCCAAGATTTCCTGAAGGCAGGCTTGGCCTTGTTCAGTCGCCAGGTAGTCCTCCTTTATTTTCCCCTTCTTGCGATACTTCGCCAGCTCGGTTTCCAAAGTTTGAAGGAACTTTCCACCCCTGACGCGCTGAAGGAGATAACCGAATGAGAGCGCCCAATCCTTCTTGTCCGACGCTGCTATGCCGGTTACAGCCTCCGTGAAAGCTTTCAGGGCGGCATTGAAGACTTCTTCGCCGTCGGCCTTGATGAGATTGGAATTCAGCTCGGACATTTACTCAGTGATGAACGTGTCCTGATGCTCGTAGCACGGGGCGCAGCAGCAGAGCAGGCGCAGCACCTCGGGGCCGGTGTTCCAGAGCTTGTGCTTCCGGCCCGGCGGGATGGCCACGGCGTCGCCGGCGCGCACCTCGCGCTCCTCGGCCTCGATGCGCATCCGGCCCGTGCCGTGCGTGATGTAGTAAATCTCCTCCGACTTCGCGTGGTAGTGCTCCAGCGTGCTGCCGCCCACCGGCACGCGCGCCTCGGCGAGCGACTGGTTGCGGATGCCGGAGTTGCGATACGCCAGCAGCTCGCGGATTTCGGAGCCGTCCTTCGTGGTGAAGGCCGGCACAGCATCGAGATTCGTCACGTCCATAACGGCGCGGACTATCCAACCGCAACGGCGCGAAGGCAACCTCGCGCGCGGCTGGTTTCTGGCCTGGGGTGGCAATGCAAAAGTGGCTTTGCGGCGATCCACCCGGCTTCGTCCTCGTGTTTGCACCTCCCGGTGGGCGGGATGCTTGACACCCCCCGGCCTTTGAAACAGCCTCCGACCACTCGTTAAATATCACATCTTCATCGTCATGTTCACGTCCCGCACCTTCCTCCTTGGCCTGGGTTCCGTCGCACTGGGCGCGGTGTTGCTCACGGGTTGCGCCTCCCTGAACCGCGAGGCCGGCTTCCTGCCGATCTTCGATGGCAAGACCCTGAACGGCTGGCAGTTGCTGGGCGGCAAGGGGGGCGGCTACGGCGTGAAGGACGGGGTGCTGTATTGCGCCAAGGGCGGGGGCGGCAACCTCCTCTCGGAGCGCGACTACAGCGACTTCATCTTCCGCTTCGAGTTCAAGCTGGAGCCCGGGTCCAACAACGGCATCGCCATCCGCGCGCCGTTTGCCGAGGGCAGCTTGGCCTACAGCGGCATGGAGGTGCAGATCCTCGACGACACCGATCCGAAATACGCCAAGCTCAAGCCCGCCCAATATCACGGCTCCGTCTATCTCATCGCCGCCGCCAAGCGCGGCGCGCTCCGCCCGGTCGGCGAGTGGAATGAGGAGGAGATTTACTGCCGCGGCCGCCACATCCGCGTCACGCTCAATGGCAAGGTCATCGTGGACACGGACCTGAACACCGTGACCGACCCCGAGACGCTCCGGAAGCATCCCGGCATGTTGCGCGAGAAAGGCCGCATCGGTTTTCTGGGTCACAATGATTACGTCGAGTTCCGCAATCTGCGCCTGAAGGAGTTGCCCGCGGCCGAGGCGCACAACATCCCGCCGCGTGGTTTCACCCGCCTCTTCAACGGCGCGGATTTGACTGGCTGGAAAGGCCTTGTGGCTGATCCCGTCAAGCGCGCCGCGATGTCCAAGGAGGAGCTGGCCGCCGCGCAGGCCAAGGCCGATGAGAACATGGTCGCCCATTGGGGCACGGCGGACGGCATGTTGATCTTCGACGGCAAGGGCCAGAACCTCTGCACCACGCGCGACTACGGTGACTTTGAGATGCTGTGCGACTGGAAGATTGGTCCCAAGGGGGACAGCGGCATCTACGTGCGCGGTTCGCCGCAGATTCAGATCTGGGAGCGCGACACGCCGGCCAACCCCAAGCGCGTCGGTTCCGGCGGGCTTTACAACAACAAGACCCATCCCGCCGATCCTCTTAAGTGGGCCGATCACGCCCCGGGTCTGTGGAATCGCTTCCGCATCCTGTGCCTCGGGGACAAGGTCCACGTCTATCTCAACGGTGAACTGGTGGTGAACAACGTCACCATGGAGAACTACTGGGATCGCACCAAGCCGCTCTTCCCCACCGGCCAGATCGAGCTGCAGGCCCACGGCAGCGTGCTCTACTTCCGCAACCTCTACATCCGCGAGATCACCCAGCCGCCCGCGCCGCCGGCTCCGAAAGCCAGCAAACCAGCGCCGCAGCCCTAGCTCCGGGTTTCCCATGCTTCCTGGGAGCACGCGCATCACGGAGACACACGTTGATGCTGCCGACTGAGCCAGTGCCGATCCCGCAGTCGCCCACGTTCTGGCAGAAGTGGGGCGAGGTGTTCGGCTTCATCGGTCTGGTGGTCGGAACAAGCATCTGGATGTGGCAGCAGCCCGACAGCACCCACCGTTACCTGCTGGGCGTGCTGCTGCTCGGCTGCCTGTTCGATGCGCTCTCGTTCTTCTATTACGCGCTGACATTCATCAAGCGCCGCTTTCATTCGGGGCTGCCAGGCGTGGGCTTCTTGTTCTGCTTCTGGGCTTGGCTGGCCTACCCGCACCCGGTGTTGCTCGCAGGAGGCGAAGGCTTCTGGCGCATCGCCCTTGCTAAACTGCCCGACCTGCTGGTGCTGGTCGTGGTCCAGCTCCTGGTTCATGTGCCGTTGCCGTGGTTCACGCGCGTGCGTCGGCCGGAGATTCGCCCCGATAACCCGCCGGGGCCGGGCCGCCGAGTTTGATGCGTTGAAAGTTTTTCCCTCGCCTGAGCCAGATTCACCCGCCCGCTCGGCCCCCGGACGAAATCGCTGTTGTCCCCTCGGGCCACGCTGGCAAGATCCGGCGCGTTACATCATGTCCGACCCGCACGATACACCGGTGACACCCAGCCAAGCCGAAGAGCGCGGCGCGGGCGGGTTGTTCGCGCTCGCGCTGACGGATTTGCCAGAGGCGGGCAACTACCGCGCCGGGCACGAGATCGCGCGGGGTGGCATGGGCGCAGTCCTCCGCGCCCAGGATCAGAAGCTGGGCCGGACGGTCGCGATGAAGGTGATGCTGAGCACCACCGCCAGCGCGGAGGAGCGCCAGCGCTTCGAGCTGGAAGCCCGCGTGCTCGGCCGCCTGGCACACCCGAACATTGTGCCGGTGCATGATCTCGGGGTGGATGCCCAGGGACGGCACTTCTACACCATGAAGCTCGTGCAGGGCATCACCCTCCACGAGTTGCTAGGCCGGCTGAAGGCTGGGGACGCGGCGATGCTGGCCAGGTATCCCCTGAACGCCCTGCTGACCGTCTTCAAGAAGGTTTGCGACGCGGTCGCCTTTGCGCACTCGCAAGGCATCATCCACCGGGACCTCAAGCCGCAAAACGTCATGGTGGGCGAGTTTGGTGAAGTGCTCGTGATGGACTGGGGCTTGGCCAAGATTCTGGCCAGCAGCGGCGCGACTCCGGCCGTTCCCGCGCCTGGCATCGCCACCGGAGCGTCCGGCACTTTGGTGGTCACGCCGAGGCCTGCCGCGCCGCCACCAGCCACGCCGGATGTGCCGACGCTCGCCTCGGTGGACCAGCAAACGCTCGCCAGCGGGCAGGCGGGCTCGACCCCGGCTCCGGTCATTTTCTCAGGCACGCAGAATCCGGCGGTGACAGACCTGTCCAGTTCGCAGCTCACGCTGGACGGCACCGTGATGGGCACGCCGAATTACATGTCGCCCGAGCAGGCCGCCGGCCGGATTGGCGCGCTGGACGAGCGTTCGGATGTCTTTTCACTCGGCGGGGTGCTCTACGCGATCCTCACCCTGCGTCCGCCGGTGGAGGGCAAGGATGTGAACGAGCTGCTCACCCGCGTCTGCCGAGGCGAGATCACGCCGCCCGTCCGCGCGACGGACACAAACACCCTCCCACATCTGCCCGATGGCCGTGTGCCGGAGGCGCTTTCCGCCGTGGCCATGAAGGCGCTGCGCCTGACGCGGGATGAGCGCTACCAGAAGGTCGTGGACTTGGGCCTAGACGTCGAAGCGTATCAAGGCGGCTTCGCCACCGCGGCGGAGCAGGCGGGCACGCTCACGCAACTTCGTCTGTTCATCGCGCGGCATCGGGCGTTGGCGTTGGCGGCGGCGGTCATGGTGTTGCTCACGGCGGGCTTCATTTCCCGGCTGTCGCACGAGCGGGACATCGCGGAAACCAATGCCGGCATGGCCCGGCGCAACGCCGAGGTCGCGAGTCAGAACGAGGCGCAGGCCAAGGCCAGCGAGCGCGAGGCGCGGCACGCCGCCGATCGGCTGCGGCAGGAGAACGCCCGCGCGAACATCAATCTCGCCGACGCGGCGCAGTTGGCGGGTGATTTGTCGGGCATGGTGGCCGCGTTGGAGCGCTGCCCGGAGGATTTGCGCGACCAGCCGTGGGGCTACCTCAACGCCAAGCGCGATGAGTCGCTCGGGGCTTTCACGGTGCCGGACTTCGAGGTGCTCACGGGCCTCGCGGCGGTGCCCGGGCAGCCGGGGACATTTGCGCTGGCCAACGCGAGCGGCTACATCGCCATCGTCGCGTCCGCGACGGGCGCGGTGCAGCTCCGGTTCCCCACGCGCCAGCGCGGCTACGCGCAACTGAGCTTCTCCGGCGATGGCCGTGTGCTGGGCGTGACGGCGGGGAACCGACGGTCGATTGAGTTGTTCGACACGGCCACCGGCACGCAGCGGGGCGTAGTAGAGGCGGGCGACAACGCCGACGTGCAGCATTTCGCGTTGAACGGCGATGGCTCGCGGCTGGTCGCCATCGCGGGCACGGGCAAGCCCGCGCCGCTGAGCACTGCCTGCCAGCTTTATGACACGGCCACGGGGCAGGCGCTTTGGGGCCGCGCCCGTTTGGGCGTGTTCAGTTCGGCGTTGCTCCACCCGGAGACGCAGCATGTGATGCTCGCCGGCCAAGGGCAGATGCGGTTCTGGTGGCTGCTCGACGCCGACGGTCAGGAGCGCTCGCGCATTGAGGTTTATCCCATCGCGCAAAGCCTCAGTCCGGACGGGCGGATGCTGGCCATTGGCACGCTCGTGGGAGAAGTCTTGCTCGTGAACCCGACCACCGGCGTCGTGCATCAGCGCGCGCGGCTGCACACGGGGCAACTCGCAGGCATGGCGTGGGTGGGTAGTCACTTGCTCACCCTCGGCACCGACGGGAATTTCAACGAGCTGCGCTGGTTCTTCCGCCTGTGGGATGGCGAACTGCTTACCCCACGCGGCAGCTTCTTCGGCGTCCCGCAAGGCGTGCGTGCGCCCGGCTGGAGCGCGAGCGCGAACGGCGAGGTGCTCACCACCGAGCGCCCGCCGCGCCGCTGGAGCATCCCGGTGGGCCGCGAGCTGGCGACGATGTTCAGCCCGATGGCGGAACAGGCGTGGGGCGGCGCGTTCCTCAGCAGCAACGCGGTGGCGGTCCGCAAGGATTTTGGCCTCGCGCGCTACGCGGTGGGCGAAGGCCGCTTCACCGAGCTGTCCGGCTCGCCGGCTTGGATTTCCTATCAACTCGTGGCGAGCCATCCCGCGTCCGGCCAGCTCGCCATCGCCCGGAAAATCGGGAACGAACCGAGCGAGGTGAAGCTGTATCGCGGCGGGGATGGGCCGTTGACCGAGGTCGCCGGGCTGCCAGTGCCGGGCCGGGTAAACCACCTGGCCTTCGACCGCGTTGGTGATCGGCTCACCGTGACGCATCGCGACGGCACGCTCAGAGTCTTCGCGACGCGTGACGGAACGAGTCAGTTCCGGCTCGCGGGTGGTTACAGCCAAGCGGTGTTCGGCGTGGACACGAATCTCTTCGCCCTCGAAGTCCGCCCCGGCAGCAACCCGCCTGAGCACCGGGTCGTGCGCATTGACACCGTCACCGGCCAGCCGCGCGGCAGCTCGATTTCCGCCGTGCCGCTCATCTCGCTCGCCATCGCACCCGACGGCGGTCTGCTGGCCTGCGGCAGCACGGATCGGCGCGTGTATATCCTGCGCGCGAACGATTTCAGCACCGGCTGGGTCTTCCGCGCGCACGAGGCGGACGTCGGCGCGGTGGCGTTCCATCCCCGGCAGCCCATCATCGCCACCGGCTCGGTGGACGGCTCGGTGAAACTCTGGACTTGCCGTGACCTACGTCGTCCGATCGCGACGTTCCTCGGCCTCGGCGGCGCACCGGTCACACTGTCCTTCAACCCCGATGGCACGCTGTTGCTTGTGGACGGCCAGGAACGCACCACGCGGGTATTTGATGTGAGCAGCGTCGTGGTGCCGTAAGTGCCGGCGGCTTGTGGCCGCCGGTCGGGGGCTGCGGTAATTCGAGTCGGCAGCGCATTACCAAGCCGCCGGCACGGGCCATTTCGGCTCCACATTCCGCTCGCCAGCCCTGCACTCCGTTAGCAGCATCGTCGCACCATGAAACAATGCTTCGCACTCCTTGCGCTCCTTTGCGTTCTTTGCGGCAAATCTCCCGCCGCCGATGCCCCGCCCGTCCGCGTGCTCGTTTGGGACGAGCAGCAGCCGGCGCAGAAGCAAGCTTACGACGGCGGTTTCCTCGGCGACACCATTGCGGCGCATCTCGCCAAGCTGCCGGGTTTCAAGGTCACTTCCGTCAACTTCGCCTCGCCCAACCAGGGCCTCTCCGACGCCGAGCTGGACGCCGCGCAAGTCATCGTCTGGTGGGGCCATGTGAAGCACGGGCTGGTCGAGCCGGCGCGCGTCGAGGCGGTTGTGCAACGCGTGCTGGACGGCCGGCTCGCGCTCGTCGCGTTGCACTCGGCGCATTGGGCGCGGCCCTTCGTGCGGCTCATGCAGGAGCGGGCCAAGGCTGATGCGCTCGTGCAGATTCCCGCCGCCGAGCGCGCCACGGCGAAGTTCGAGTATTTCAATGACAATCCGCTCGGCAAGGTGCCGCGCCGGGACGCGCCACTGACGCCCGCGCTTCGCCACGAGGACGGCGTGTGGAAGCTCACCTTGCCCGGCTGCATCTTCCCCGCCTATCGCAACGACGGCGCGCCGGGCCACCTCAAGACCTTGCTGCCGGACCATCCCATCGCGAAGGGCCTGCCCGCCGCGTGGGACATCCCGCGCACGGAGATGTATGACGAGCCGTTCCACGTGCCCAAGCCGGACGCGGTGGTCTTCGAGGAACGCTGGGACAAGGGCGAGTGGTTCCGCAGTGGGTCGCTGTGGAAGGTGGGCAAAGGCGGCGTGTTTTACTTCCGCCCCGGTCACGAAACGTTTCCGGTGTTCAAGCAGACGGAGAACTTGCGCGTGGTGGAGAACGCAACTCGCTATCTCGCCGCGCAACTCCCGGTGGACGCGAAGGCTGCTCCGCCCGCGAAGGCCAAGGCCGCCGCGCCGTCCGGTCGGCTTGCGCTGCCGCACACGGAGAACTTCACGGTGGCCGGACGCCCCGCGTTCCTCTACCTGCCGCCGCCGGAGAAGCGCACTTCGCCGCAGCCGTGGATTTTCTACGGCCCCACACTCGCGCCGTATCCCGACCAAGCCGAACGCTGGATGCACGAGCAGTTCGTCGCGGCTGGCATTGCCGTGGCGGGCGTGGATGTGGGCGAGGCTTA